>DATFCC010000250.1:0-6661 GCA_035253505.1 Hyphomicrobiaceae bacterium | reverse complement strand
ATCGGTCGCGAGGCCGCCGAGGGTTTTGCGGGTGAGGATCGACAGTCGCACCGCGATCAGCGGCCCGGCGGTGGGATCGAGCAGGCGATGCGGCTTGGCCACGCGGATGAGCTTGTCGCCCAGATAGTGGCGCGCGCCGCGAATGGCGGTGATCTGCGCGTCCTTGCTGTAGACGTTGTCGATTTCGCGGTCGCGTGCGCGAATCTCATGCTCGACGGCTGCAATATCGAGCAACTCGGTGCCGGCGAGCGCATTCATGCGCCGCACCAGGTCTTGAAGCTTGCGCTCGACAATGAAGTCCGCACCCTTTTCGAGGAACGCACGCACGGGTGCCGGAGCGCCGCCGCCCCGCCGCGCCCGCAGCACCCTGGCCCAGCTTCCGCTGGTGAGGTCGGGGTTCTGCTCCGAACCCGACAACGCAAATTCGCGCTCCACGATCTTCTGCGTGAGCACGAACCAGGAGTAGTCGTAGCCCGTCGCCATGATGTGGCGGAGCGTGCCGAGCGTGTCGAAGCCCGGGAACAACGGCACCGGCAGCCGTTTGCCGCGCGCATCGAGCCACAGCGACGACGGTCCGGGCAGGATGCGAATGCCGTGCCGCGGCCAGATCGGGTTCCAGTTCCGGATGCCTTCCGTGTAGTGCCACATGCGGTCCCTGTTGATGATGCGGCCGCCGGCAGCCTCGGTGATGCCGAGCATGCGCCCATCGACGTGCTCGGGAACGCCGCAGATCATGGCTTCCGGCGGCTTGCCCAGCCGCTGCGGCCAGCTCTGTCGCACGAGATCGAGATTGCCGCCGATGCCGCCGGAGGCCACGACGATGGCCGGCGCCTTCAGCGTGAACTCGCCCGTCACCGTGCGCGAGCTGGGGCGCCCCCGTTCCACGGACGTCGGCTCCAGGACTTCGCCATGCACGCCATCGACGATGCCGGCGGCCGTCGTGAAACCCGTCACCCGATGGCGAAACCGCAGCGCTGCGCGCCCGCGACCGGCGCCCTCCTGCACCCGCGCGGCGAACGGCTTGACGATGCCGGGCCCGGTGCCCCAGGTGACGTGGAAGCGGGGCACGGAGTTGCCGTGCTCCGTCGCGAGATAACCGCCGCGCTCTGCCCAGCCGACCACCGGGAACCAACGCACGCCGCGCGCATGCAGCCAGGCGCGCTTCTCTCCTGCGGCAAACGCGACATACGCCTCGGCCCATTTGCGCGGCCAGTGATCCTCGTCGCGGTCGAAGCCGGCCGACCCGAGCCAGTCCTGCAGGGCAAGATCGTGGCTGTCACGGATGCGCATGCGCCGCTGCTCGGGGCTGTCGACGAAGAACAAGCCGCCGAACGACCAGAACGCCTGCCCGCCCAGTGACTGCTCGCCCTCCTGCTCCAGCAGGATTACGCGCTTGCCGGCCTCAATGAGTTCCGCCGCGGCCACGAGCCCCGCCAAACCTGCGCCGATGACGATCGCATCTGCATCCATGCCGTTCTCTCCCCCGCGTCGTCGGCAAACTAGATGGCGGTGCCGCCGGTGATCGCGTCCGGCGTCAGACCGGGTGAGCCGGCGCGGGCAGCCTCGGCCCTCTTCACAAGCGAGCTGATGCGCTGCGTCAGCGGTGCCTCCACTCCGGCCGCCCTGGCGAGCGCGAGGATCGCGCCCTGCAGATAGTCGATCTCGGTGGCACGCCCGCGGACCAGGTCCTCCCACATCGAGGAGCGCGCCTGCGGGTCGACTGCGAGCATGCGCCGCGCAACACGCCGGAAGAGGGCATCCGGAAGGCGCAGGATGAACGGCACTGCGCGCGCAGGCACCCCCTCGATTGCCGCAGGCCGGATGCGGGCGGCTTTCAAGACGCCGAGCGCCTCGTTGACCTGGGCTGCGAGCAGGCGGCGCCAGCGGCGGTCGGCGAGCTCCTCCGCGAGCGGGATGCCTGCCAGCGCGTTGAGGGCATTGTTGAGATTGATGAGCAGCTTGCCCCACAGCACGCCGGCCATGTCGCCGCGTTCAGCCAGTGCAAATCCTGGCACGTCCAGCATCTCGTGCAGGCCCGGCACGCCCGATCCGATCAGCAGCGTGCCGCTGGTGGCGCGGTGGAAGTGCGGCACCGGTCCGCCATCGCGGGCTTGCACGACATTGAACGGCACCATGCCGGGGACAATGCGCCGCGATTCTCCGAGCGAGAGGCGCAGCGTCTCGATGTTGCCGGCGCCATTCTGCAGGCTGATGACAACGGCATCGGCCGGTGCATGCCGTGCGATCAGGAGGGCCATTTCGGCGGTGTCGCCGCCTTTCACCGTCACCACCACGGCGGCGGCGCCTGACAGGGCCCTGCGCCCGTCCGTCTCGATGCCGATGGACGATGCGGGCAATGTCCGGTCGGCACCCTCGAGATCGGAGATGCGCAGGCCGTTGCGGGCGATGGCGTCGGCGAGCGCCGGCCGCAGCAGCAGCTTCACCGGCCGGCCGGCCAGCGCGAGACAGCCGCCCACGTAGCAGCCAATGCTGCCAGCCCCGGCCACCACGATGCGTGAGGAGCGATCCACCATTGCGCACGGAGCTTGCCACAGCGCCGGGAGGGTTGCCGCCCCCTTCCTGCGGGCTTCGGCGGCCGTGAGGGCAAGACCGTTCGCCGTTATCGATGGGGGGCCAAGCCCCAAAGCCCGGAGCGGATGCCGCGATGTTGCATTATTATGCAGTAGATGGTACATACCAGGAATAATAATGCATTCACCGCCGCGCCGCGCGATGGTACGGGCCGAGCGCACGCTCTAGCATCCCGGCACCGGCAGGGAGGTGGCAGCATGCCAGCACACATCGATTTCCAGACCGAGCCGGCGCGCTATCGCCACTGGAAGCTCGCCTTCGACGGCGAGGTCGCCGAGCTCATCATGGACGTCGATGAGAACGCCGGCTTGTTCGAGGGCTACCAGCTCAAACTCAACTCCTACGACCTGGGCGTGGATATCGAGCTGGCGGACGCCATCCAGCGCCTGCGCTTCGAGCATCCCGAGGTGAGAGTGGTGGTGCTCAAGTCGGGCAAGGACCGCGTGTTCTGCGCCGGCGCCAACATCCGCATGCTGGCCGGCTCCTCGCATGCCCACAAGGTCAACTTCTGCAAGTTCACCAACGAGACGCGCAACGCCATGGAGGACGCGAGCGCCTCCAGCGGCCAGAAGTACCTGTGCGCCATTCGCGGCACGGCGGCCGGTGGGGGCTACGAGCTGGCACTTGCGACCGATCACATCCTGCTCGCCGACGACGGCAGCTCCACGGTCGCGCTGCCCGAGCTGCCGCTGCTGGCGGTATTGCCCGGCACCGGCGGGCTCACGCGCGTGACTGACAAGCGGCAGGTGCGGCGCGATCTGGCAGATGCCTTCTGCACCACGGAGGAGGGCGTGAAAGGCGCGCGCGCCGTGAAATGGCGGCTGGTCGACCAGGTGGCACCCAACTCCAAGTTCGATCAGGCGGTGAAGGACGCCGCGAGGACGCTGGCGGCCCAATCCGATCGGCCGGCGCGTGCGAAAGGGATTGCGCTAACGCCGCTGGAGCGCACGATCACGGAGAGCGCGATCGCCTACTCCAGCGTGCGGATCGATATCGAGCGCGACAACCGCCGCGCCACACTTGCCATCGCCGGCCCGGCCGGCGAGCCGCCGTCGTCGCCCGAGGCGATGGCTCGCGAGGGCGCAAATTTCTGGCCGCTGCGGCTCGCGCGCGAGCTCGACGACGCCATTCTGCATCTGCGCCTCAACGCGCCCGAGATCGGCGTGCTCATCTTCAAGAGCCAGGGTGAGAGCGAGCGCGTATTGGCCTTCGACCGGTTCCTGGTGGAGAACAAGGATCATTGGCTCGCGCGGGAGGTCCTTCACTACTGGAAGCGTGTGCTGAAACGTGTCGATCTCACCTCGCGCTCGCTGGTGGCGCTGGTCGAGCCGGGAAGCTGCTTTGCCGGCACACTGGCCGAGCTGGTGCTCGCCTGCGATCGCTCGTTCATGCTGATCGGCGGCCTGCCGGGCGACAACCGTCCGCCGGCGGCGCTCGCGCTGTCCGCTCTCAACTTCGGGGCCTATCCGATGAGCAATGGCCTGTCCCGGCTCGGTACGCGTTTCCTCGGCGAGCCTGCCAGCGTCGAGGCGGCGAAATCCGCGATCGGCCGGAAGCTGGAAGCAGACGATGCCGAGAGTCTCGGCCTCGTGACGGCGGCGCTCGATCACATCGACTGGGAGGACGAGGTGCGCATCTTCCTCGAGGAGCGCGCGTCGTTCTCAGCCGACGGGCTGACCGGCATGGAAGCCAATCTGCGCTTCGCTGGGCCGGAGACCATGGAAACGAAGATCTTCGGGCGCCTCACCGCCTGGCAGAACTGGATCTTCCAGCGCCCCAACGCCGCCGGCGCGGAAGGCGCTCTGAAACGCTACGGCACGGGCGTGAAGGCGAACTTCAACCCGGAAAGGGTTTGAAGGTTAGGCAATAGGCAATTGGCAATAGTCACCTGCGGAAAGCTCGCTGTCATGAATGACGCTCGCGTGTCGATCGAGAGCCATCGCGATCTGATCGTGTGGCAGAAGAGCATGGACCTTGCCGTGACAGCCTACCGCCTTACGAGCTCTTTTCCCGCCGACGAGCGATATGGTCTTACCAGCCAGATTCGTCGAGCGTGCGCATCCATTCCGGCGAATATCGCGGAGGGATACGGTCGGGAGAGCGCCGGCGCCTACGCGCAGCAGTTGAAAGTCGCTCAGGGTTCGCTGAAGGAATTCGAGACGCATGTCGAGCTCGCGCATCGCATTGGAATTGTCGACGAGCCGTCTCTCACGAGCGTCCTCAGGAACTCGCAGGAGGTCGGCAAAATGTTGCGCAGTCTGATCAGGGCGGTAGAGCGTTAGGCATCTTCCTATTGCCTACTGCCCCACTGCCTATTGCCCGAAGGAAGCCCAATGCCCGAAACCACCCAAGTCGACTACTCGACCAAGATCCCCAACAACGTCGGCCTGATGGACGATCAGCGCGTGCTGAAGGCGCTGGAGCAATGGCATCCGGGCTACATCGACTGGTGGATGACGATGGGGCCCGATGGCTTCCAGTCCTCCGATGTCTACCTGCGCACCGCCGTCAGCATCGATCCCAAGGGCTGGGCCAAGTTCGACTACGTGAAGATGCCCGAATACCGCTGGGGCATCCTGCTGGCGCCGCGCCAGGAGGACCGGCGGGTCAACTTCGGGACGCACAAGGGCGAGAAAGCCTGGCAGGAGGTGCCCGGCGAATACCGCGCCATGCTGCGCCGGCTGGTCGTCATCCAGGGCGACACCGAGCCCGCCAGCGTCGAGCAGCAGCGCTTCCTGGGCAAGACGGCGCCGTCGCTCTACGACATGCGCAACCTGTTCCAGGTGAACGTGGAGGAAGGCCGCCACCTGTGGGCAATGGTCTACCTGCTGCAGAAGTATTTCGGCAAGGATGGCCGCGAGGAAGCCGAGGGCCTGCTGCAGCGCCGCTCCGGCGATGCCGACCGCCCGCGCATGCTCGGCGCCTTCAACGAGGAGACGCCGGACTGGCTGTCCTTCTTCATGTTCACGTTCTTCACCGACCGCGACGGCAAGATGCAGCTCGAAAGCCTGGCCCAGTCCGGGTTCGATCCGCTCTCCCGCACCTGCCGCTTCATGCTGACCGAGGAAGCGCATCACATGTTCGTCGGCGAGACTGGCGTCGGCCGCGCCATAGAGCGCACCTGCCAGGCCATGAAGGAAGCCGGCATCGAGGACCCCAATGACATCGCCGCCGTGCGCAAGCTGGGCGTGATCGACCTGCCGACCATGCAGAAGAAGGCCAACCTGCACTTCTCGCTGTCGCTCGACCTGTTCGGATCGGAGGTGTCGACCAACGCCGCCAACTACTACAACTGCGGCCTCAAGGGCCGCTTCCAGGAGACGCGCCTGGAGGACGATCATCAGCTCCGCAGCGCCACTTATGCGGTGAGCAAGTTCGTCGACGGCCAGGTGAAGATGGTCGACGAGCCGGCCCTGACTGCGATCAACATGCGCCTGCGCGACGACTACGTCGCCGACTGCGCCAAGGGCGTGGAGCGCTGGAACAAGGTGATCGAGAAGTCCGGCATCAAGTTCCGGCTGGAGTTGCCGCACGTGGCCTTCCATCGCCACATCGGCGAGTTCCAGAACGTCAAGGCCACGCCCGCAGGCGGCGTGCTGAGCGAGAGCGAGTGGTCCAAGCAGAAGGATCAGTGGCTGCCGTCGAAGGAAGACGGCGACTTCATCGCCAGCTTGATGGCACCCTGCTGGGAGCGCGGCAAGTTCGCCTCCTGGATTGCCCCGCCCCGCGTCGGCATCGACAACAAGCCGGGCGACTTCGAGTACGTGAAGATTCACCAGACGTAATGCCGGCGGCGGGCCTGATCGCCGCCGTTCAGCCCCCGCAACGTCATCCCGGCCGAGGCGGGTATCCACGCAAGCGGGCTCGTGGCGCTGCCGGCGTCTGCGGTCGGCTGGCGCGAATGCTCCCTGCGTGGGCATGAGCCCGGGCCTAACCGGAACGGGGCATCAAGCGGCGGCCGCGCTGATCATGACGTAGTACCCGTCAGGGTCCCGGAGCGCGAACTCTCGGGTGCCCGTGTGCGTGTTGACGTGAGGTTCCTCTTCGAGGTTGCCGGCGAGCGCGCTCG
>DATFCC010000249.1:0-14286 GCA_035253505.1 Hyphomicrobiaceae bacterium | reverse complement strand
GCCATTCGTCTTCGGTCAACACCGCGACGCCGAGCTTCTTGGCTTCGGCGAGTTTGGAACCGGCGCCGGGCCCGGCCACCAGATAGTCGGTCTTCTTGGACACCGAACCGGATGCCTTGGCGCCGAGCCGCTCGGCCTGCGCCTTCGCCTCGTTGCGCGTCATCTTCTCCAGCGTGCCGGTGAACACCACGGTCTTGTCGGTGATGGGTGAGGCCTTGGTGGCAACGCGCGCAAATTTCTGCACGTCGATCTGCGCCAGAAGGTCCTCGACTGCCTTGACGTTGTGCGGCTCGCCGAAGAAATCGACTAGCGCATCGATGACCGTCTCGCCGATGCCCTCGATGTTGTCGAGATCGCGGTAGGCCTCGCTGTCGCGGCCGCCCTTCACCGCCGCCATCGCCGCGGTGCGGAAGTTCTCCACCGTGCCCAGCGACTTGGCGAGGTCGCGCGCCGTCGTCTCGCCAATGTGGCGGATCCCGAGCGCATAGATGAAGCGATCGAGGCCCATGGTGCGGCGGGCCTCGATGGCCTTGAACAGGTTCTCGATCGACTTGGCGCCATAGCCCTTCTTGGCAGCGAGACGTTTGTCCTCCGGCAGCCGCTGCTCGCGGCGGGCAAGGGTGAAGATGTCGGCAGGTTGCAGGATGCGGCCCTCATCGTAGAAGCCCTCGATCTGCTTCTCGCCCAGCCCCTCGATGTCGAACGCGTTGCGTGACACGAAGTGCTTGAGACGCTCCTTGGCCTGCGCCGGGCAGATGAGGCCGCCGGTGCAGCGGCGCACCACGTCGACGCGCCCTGTCCGCTCGTCCACCTCGCGCACGGCGGAGCTGCCGCACGCCGGGCACGTCTCGGGCATCTTGTAGGCTTTGGCGCCCCTGGGGCGCTTGTCGGCCACCACGCCCATGACTTGCGGGATGACGTCGCCGGCGCGGCGCACGATCACCGTGTCGCCGATCCGGATGTCCTTGCGGGCGATCTCGTCCTCGTTGTGTAGTGTAGCATTCGACACGACCACGCCGCCCACCGTGATGGGTTGCAGCACGGCTGCCGGGGTCAGCGCGCCGGTGCGGCCGACCTGGATGGCGATGTCCAGCAGCTTCGTGGTGGCTTCCTGAGGCGGGAACTTGTGGGCGATTGCCCAGCGCGGGGCGCGCGACACGAACCCAAGCCGCGTCTGCCAGTCGAGGCGATTGACCTTGTAGACGACGCCGTCGATGTCGTAGCCCAGCGCCACGCGCTCGTCCGCCATCCTGCGGTGGAACGCCAGCACCTCCTCGGCGGTCCGGCACACGCGCATCAGCGGATTGAGGGGCAGGCCCCACTTGCCGAAGCTCTCGTACATGCCGAACTGCGTGTCGGCCGGCAGGCTGCTGGCGGCACCCCAGGCGTAGGCGAAGAAGCGCAGCGGCCGCCGCGCCGTGATGGTGGCATCGAGCTGGCGCAGCGAGCCGGCTGCCGCATTCCTGGGATTGGCGAAAATCTTTCCGCCCGCGGCGGCCTGCTCCGCGTTGAGCTTCTCGAACTCGTCATGGCGCAGGTAGATCTCGCCCCGCACCTCGATGAGATCGGGCACGCCGCGTCCCGTCAGCTTGCGCGGCACCTGCTTCATGGTGAGGACGTTGGGGGTGACGTTTTCACCCTCGGTGCCGTCGCCACGCGTGGCGGCCTGCACCAGCCGGCCCTTCTCGTAGGTGAGCGAGATCGACAGGCCGTCGATCTTGGGCTCCGCGGTCAGCTCGACCGGCTCGTCGGCGGCAAGGCCGAGAAAGCGGCGCACACGACCGATGAAGTCGCCTACGTCCTCCTCGCTGAAGGCGTTGCCGAGGGAGAGCATCGGCACGGCATGGCGAACCTTGCCGAAGGCCGCCACCGGGGCGGCACCCACGCGCTTGGAGGGACTGTCGGTGCGCACCAGATCGGGAAAGCGGGTCTCGATCTCGGAGTTGCGCAGGCGCAGGGCGTCGTAATCGGCGTCCGAGATTTCCGGTGCGTCCAGGGCGTGATAGAGCTCGTCGTGACGGGCGATTTCGCGGGCCAGCCGCGCCAGCTCGGCCTTGGCCTCGGCCGGCGTCAAACTCTCGACAGCCTTCGCAGGCGCGGTCTTCGTCTTCATGCGCCGGAGACTGCCCCCGCCGCGCACGGAAATCCACCCCTATCGGCGCACCTCGGGCTGCCACTCGGCCAGGCCCAGCGGCGGCTTGGAGGGCGCGCTCGATACCGGCACGTCGCTGGGGACGCGCGGCGCCGGCAGGTCCTCCGGCGACGGCATGCCCGGCGAGGGCGCCTGCGGCTTCACCTCGGGCTTCTTCTGCGACCCTGGCGTGATGGCCTTGATGGCGTTGCTGAGCCAGGTTCCCTGCGTGATCTGCGGGCTCAGGCCCCCGGACTTCAGCAGCGCATACGAGTGCTGGTACCATTCCGAATTGGGGAAGTTGTGCCCGAGAACGGCGGTCGCCGTCTGCGCTTCGGTGACGATGCCGAGCGCCATGTTGGATTCCACGATCCGGTAGAGCGCTTCCTCCACCTGCGGCGTCGTCTGGTATTCGGTCACCACCACCTTGTAGCGGTTGATCGCCGCCACGTAGTTGTTGCGGTTCTGGTAGTAGCGGCCCACCTGCATCTCCGAGGCCGCGAGCAGATCCTGGGCGAGGCGGATGCGGTTCCACGCCTGCCGGCTGTAGGGGCTGTCGGGATAGCGCTGGACCAGGGTCTTCAGCTCCTCGAGGGCCCTGCGCGTGGCGGTCTGATCCCGCAGCGGGTCCTTGATCTCGTCGAAGTTGGCGGATGCGATGATGTGATGCGCCAGCGCAGCATCCTTGGTGCCGGGATGCAGCGTCGTGTAGCGCTTCGCCGAGGCAATGGCCTCAGGATACTTGCCCGCCTTGTAGTAGGCGTACGCCGCCATGACGATGGCGCGGCGCGCCTCCGGCGCGTAGGGGTGGTCGCGGTCGAGGTCCTCGAACTTCTTGGCGGCGTCCGCATAGGAGCCGTTGTTCAAGAGGCCATCGGCGAACGCATACATCTTGTCCGGCGGATCGGGGTTGAGTGCTTTCAGCGCGTCGTTGTTGGAGGAGGCGCAACCCGCCAGCAGCCCGATAGCGAGCAGGCAGGCGGCGGCTAGCCTCGTTGATGCAAGTGCACCGGCAGCGCGCGCGATGCCTTCGAGTGCCATGCGCCTCAATCCCCGTTACGTCCGCCACACGACCGGTTCTGGTGCCGGCCCATTCCCGGCCGCTTTGGCCGTACAACCCCGCACGAGGCCTAGCACATTCCCCCGAGTCTCACCAACCCGGGCCAGCTTTGCCACCGGGGACAGAGTCACCCCGAAGTTGGTGCAAATTAAGGAGCCGCCAGGTCGATCCGGCGATCGCAATCTGCCCGTGGCTGCCATGCCCCATCCGGCGCCGCGCGGCGCCGGATCACCCTGTCAGGTGCGGTCGGCCGCGTAGTTGACGGCCGGCACGGCAACCGAGACGTCCACCGGAACCGTGTCGCGGACCCAAGGCGCGCGCACCGTGGTCCAGGCATCCGCATCGGCGAGCAGCGCCTGCACGACGTTGGCGTTGAGCCGGTGGCCGCCGCGCACGGAGCGGTACGAGCCCAGCAGCGGAGCGCCGACGAGAGCCAGATCGCCAATGGCGTCCAGCATCTTGTGGCGCACGAACTCCTGGGGATAGCGCAGGCCTTCCGCGTTCATGATGCGGTCGTCGGCGAGCGCGATGGTGTTGCTGAGCGAGGCGCCGAGCGCGAGGCCGGCCTTCCACAGGCTCTCCACGTCGCGCATGAAGCCGAACGTGCGCGCCCGCGCGATCTCGTTGCGGAACTGGCCTCCGTTCAACTCCAGGGCCAGGCGCTGCTTGCCGATGAGCGGCGTGGCAAAGTCGATCTCGACGTCCAGATGGAAACCCGAGTGTGGGCGCAGCTCGCCCCAGCAGTCTCCGTCCTGCACGCGGATAGGCTTCAGCACCTTGATGAACTTGCGGGGCTGCGACAACTCGCGGATACCGACCTCGTCGATGGCCTCCACGAAGGCTGACGCACTGCCGTCCATGATCGGCACTTCGCGCGCATCCACCTCGATGTAGCAGTTGTCGATGCTGAGACCACGCAGCGCCGCCAGCAGATGCTCGACGGTGCCAATCGTAACGCCCGACTCGTCGCCGAGGACGGTGCAGAGCGTCAGATTCTTGACGTAGCGTACGTCGGCGGGAATTTCGGCGATGATGCGGCCGCGCTTGCTGACCAGGAAGCGGTAGCCGGTGTCGGCGTCGCTCGGGTGGAGCACCATGGAAACGGGGGCGCCGCTGTGGACCCCAGTCCCGGAGAGCTCGATTTCACGACCAATAGTTGTCTGACGCGACCCGATAAATCGCTTCGACATGTCCCTCGGTCCCCTCGTCGGCCCAGCGCGTCCGGTCGTTGCCGGTCCACACTGCGCCCCCCGTTTAGTGCCCCCGTAAGCGATCGCCCCTTTTGGATTCGGGCCTTCCCGTTAGGCCCATCGGCTTGATTCGCCTCGGTTTATGAATCAGACGATAGGTGCTGTGCGGATCGTGGACAAATCACGGTTTCTTACACTCTGTTACCGCTTCGCCTCACGACGCTGCTGCGTTGTTGCAGCACCTTAGCGTCGACCGCGGCCGAAAAAGACGGGCAGATCAACTCGTTCGCCGTTGCCGCGGACGCCGCTGCGGACAACCGCGGGCCTTGCCGGAGTCACTGGCGCCTCGTCCCGCCTGCCGAGCGCCGCGCCGGTGAGGCGGCGGAGCAGGCTCTTGCGCGGACCCGGCTGCTCAGGTTGGCGCTGATACACGTAAGGCGGCGCCGTCTCCGACTCCAATTCACCCGATTCGCCGCCGTCTTGCCAAGCATCGTCCGCCGGTGCGGCGAGCCCGTGGCCGTTGTGTGCGCCCGCCCTGTTCGGCGCCCGATCAACGGCTTCATTGCCGTCGGCCCGGGCATGATCGCGCGAAGCGTGGCCCAATGGCGAAAGCTGAATCGGGCCTTCCGTGATGTAGACGCTGCCTGGCGCCCGCAGCTCGGCGGCGGAAGCCGGCGGGCCTGTCCGTACGCCGCCCTCCTCGATGGCATCCGTTAGCCGCTGACGGTAGTCCTGCGGTGCAGGGCGCGGTGCCGAGGCACGCGGCGTCCATGTCTGCTCGTGCCCGTTGCGCTGCGCCGAAGCGTGCGCGCGGCCCATGCCGGAGGCGACGAGGGACACGCGCACCTTGTCGCCCAGCGCGTCGTCGAAGGTTGCGCCGACAATGATGTTGGCGTCGGGGTCGACTTCCTGGCGCACGCGGTTGGCGGCTTCGTCCACCTCCCACAGGGTCAGCCCGCGGCCGCCGGTGATGGACAGCAGCAGGCTCTTGGCGCCCTTGAGCGAGGTGTCGTCGAGCAATGGGTTGACGATGGCTTCCTCGGCCGCGACCACGGCGCGCTGCTCGCCCGCCGCCTCGCCGGTGCCCATCATGGCCGTGCCCATGCCGCTGAGCACGGTCTTCACGTCGGCCAGGTCGAGGTTGATGAGGCCTTCCTTGATGATCAGGTCGACGATGCAGGCGATGCCCGAGTAGAGCACCTGGTCGGCGAGCACGAAGGCCTCCGCGAACGTGGTGCGGTCGGTGGCGATGCGGAACAGGTTCTGGTTGGGGATGACCAGCAACGTGTCCACGTGCTTGCGCAGCTCGGCGATGCCGGCCTCGGCGACGCGCATGCGCCGCGAGCCCTCGAACTGGAACGGCTTGGTGACGACGGCCACGGTCAGCATGCCGAACTCGCGTGCCACGCGCGCAATGACGGAGGTGGCGCCGGTGCCGGTGCCGCCGCCCATGCCGGCGGCGATGAACACCATGTTGCAGCCGCGCACGGCGGAACGAATCTCCTCGACCGATTCCTCGGCGGCGGCTTCGCCGATCTCGGGCTTGGAGCCGGCGCCGAGGCCTTCCGTGAGATTGGAGCCGAGCTGAATGCGCTTTTCCGCCGACGAGGTCTCGAGCGCCTGCTGGTCGGTGTTGGCGACCATGAACTCGGGCCCGGACAGCCCGGCCGCAATCATGTTGTTGATGGCGTTGCCGCCGGCGCCCCCCACGCCGATCACTGCGATTCGCGGTTTCATGTTTCCGAGCCTTTCAAAAGCCCTCGCGGAGCCATTGTCCCATGCGCCGCAAGTAACCCCTCGTTTCCGTCGCACGCTGCCGCCAGTGCGCCCCCGCCGCCGGATCCAAGGCGAGTTGCACCAGGCCCACCGGTGTCGCGAACGCAGGACCGGCAAACTCCTCCCGCAACCCCTCGATGGGCTGCAGCCGCGCGATGCGCACCGGCCGCGCGAAGAAGCCCGCCGCCATTTCACCCAGCCCGTCCTGCTGGCTCGCCCCACCGCTCAGCACGATGCGCGTGGCGAAACGGGACGTATTGGAACGCTCCAGGCGCGCCGCGACCTCGCCCAGGATGCGCGCCATACGATCGTGCACGACGGCCCGCACGTCCCGCCCGGTCGTCTGGGTGGGCAAATCGGGGCCATCGCCGGCACGCACGTATGCAATCGCATCCCGAGCATCGCTCGCGAGTTTCGCCAGCGAGACATGATCCGTCTTGATTCGTTCAGCTTCGTTAACGGACGTCGACAAACTCTGCGCCAGGTCGAGCGTCGCGTGCTGCCCGCCGACCGGCAAGACCTCGTTGAGCAACACGTGCCCTTGCGCGAATGCGGCAATCGAAGTCGTTCCGGCGCCGATGTCGATGGATACGCAGCCGAGATGGCGCTCTTCGCCCGTCGTCGCCGCCAGGGCGCTGGCGTAGGGCGCCGGCACCAGGCCCGACACCGACAGGTAGGCGCGTTCCACCGCATGCACGAGGTTGCGCAAGGGCGCATCGTCGGCAGTGACGGCATGCAGCTCGGCGCCGAGAGTGCGCCCGGCAAGCCCGAGCGGGTGCCCGACACCCGGCACGCCGTCAAGGCGGTAGGAGATGCAGTTCATGTGCAGCAGGGTGCGGCCGTCCCGTGTTGCGTGCTTGCGCGCGGCCTCCGTCACCCGCTCGATGTCCTTCGCCTCGACCACGCTGCCCGCAACGCTCGTGTCGGCCACGAATGTGCTCGACTTCAGCCTGCCGCAGGAAACGGCGAGCAGTACGCTCTCCACCGGCGTGCGCGCGCGCTTCTCCGCCTGCGCCACGGCCTCCCGCACCGACTGCTCCGCCTCCTGCAACTCGAACACGGTGCCGCTGCGAATGCCGCGCGAGGCATGGACACCGGCACCCAGCACGCGCACGCCGACACGGCGCAGCGTGTCGGACGCACGCCACCTGGGCACCGCGGCCACGACGCACACGGTCTTGCTGGTGCCGATGTCCAGCAACCCGATCACGTCATCGGTGCGACTGCCCGGTCCCACGGCTCTACCCACCTCGTGCACCCTGCCGCTTGCTCACGTGCCGCCGGTCGCGGGCGATACAGCGGTCTCGATCTGGCCTTTGCGCTGCTGCGATGCGCGCACCAGGGCGCGCCCGGGGACCCGCACGTCGATTTCGCTCGCCTCCAGGCCCTGGACTGCGGCGATCTGCAGGGCTCGATCGAGTGCCGCAGCCTCGTCTTGTGCCGGCAATTGCACACTGCCGCCGCCTACGAGGCGCAGCGTCCATCGGCGCCCCGAGATGCGTTCGGAGACGCTGATGCGCGCGGCAAGGTCGGGGTGCTGCCCCACTATCGAGAACAGAGCGGCAGCCGCCGTGGCGGCGCCCTCGCCCGATATCCTGGGAAGGGTGGGCATCGCGCCGACCGGGACGACCGCGAGTTCGCGCCCGGATCTGTCGATGAGAGAATGACGGCCGTCATGGCTCCAGACGGCAAACGGCGCGCGCTCCGTGACGCGCACCTCGAGCCGATCGGGGAGGATGCGCTCGATGCTCGCGCGCTCGACCCACGGCAGTGCCTCCACGCGCGCCTTGGCGGCGCGGCTGTCGAAGGTCAGCATGGTGCGCGCTGACCCCAGGCCCACGGCATCGAGGATGTCGCTGTCGGGCGTGTAGCGGTGCCCGGCGAGGGACACCTGCGTGAGGCCGAACCCGGCAAGGTCCAGAACCTGCTCGATCTCGGCCAGCGCCGGGGTTGGCGAATTGAGCGGCCGCGCGGACTGCACGAACAAGGCAAACGCCGCGAGGCCCGCCGTCGCGAGGCCGAGCATCTGCAATCGGAACTTGTGCTTGCGGAGAAGACGGCGGGCCGGACGCCGGGGACGGGGAGCGGGGGAGCGGGCTGCCTTCAGGACCGGGCGGGGCGCTGGCGATGGGCTCGCCCGCCTCCAGATGCCGGCATCGGTCCCTACCTGTTGCAACTCGCCTCCTCGACCATCCAGCTCACGAGCTCTGCGAACGTCATGCCGTCGTGGGCCGCCAGCTCGGGCACGAGCGAGGTCGCGGTCATGCCCGGTTGCGTGTTCACTTCCAGGCACACCAGCTCGCCGTCGCCGCCCTTGGTGTCGTCGTAGCGGAAGTCCGCACGCGAAACGCCGCGGCAGCCCAATGCTTTATGGGCCGTCAACGTTAACTTCCGCACCAATTCGTAAACATTCGGTTTAATCGGCGCTGGCACCCGGTGCACCGAGCCGCCCGGCACGTACTTGGCCTCGTAGTTGTAGAAGCGCAGCGTGTCGGCGGGCACGATCTCGGTCACCGCGAGCGCCCGGTCGCCCATGACGGCGCAGGTCAGCTCCTTGCCGGCGATATAGCGCTCTGCCAGCAGCCACTCGCCGAACGCCCAGGCCGGATCGTGCAGCTCCTGCGGCGGATGCGCGTGGTCCTCGCGCACGATGTGGACGCCGACGCTGGAGCCTTCGGCAACGGGCTTGAGCACGTAGGGGCGCGGCAGCACATGCTCCCTGGCAGCATCCGACCGCCGCACAACGCGACCGTCGGGCACCGGGATGCCGGCCGCGCTCATCACGTGCTTGGCCCGGTCCTTGTGCATGGCCAGCGCGGAAGCCAGCACGCCCGAGTGGGTGTAGGGAATGTTCATCAGCTCGAGCAGCCCCTGCACGCAGCCGTCCTCGCCCCAGCGGCCGTGCAGAGCATTGAAGCACACCTGCGGCTTCACCTCGGCCAGGCGCTGGGCGAGGTCGCGGCCCGCATCGATGCGCGTAACCCGGTAGCCCGCGCTTTCCAGCGCGTCCGCGCAGGCGGCGCCGGAATCGAGGCTCACCTTGCGCTCGGCGGAGAGGCCACCCATCAGGACGGCGACATGCTCGAAGCGACGCGGCGCTCGGGACGCGGTCATTGCGCCAACACCTCTGCTAGAGCTTCCCCTGTCGGGCGGCCGGCCTTTGGCACGCCCACGCGGATGATTTCCCACTCGAGAGCGACGCCGCATATCTCCCGCACGCGCGCCCGCACGGTCTCACCGAGGCGCTCGATGTCCTCGGCGGCGGCGTTGCGATCATTGATGAGGAAATTGCAGTGCATTTCGGAGACCTTGGCGCCACCCACGCGCAGGCCGCGGCAGCCAGCCTCATCGATCAGCCTCCAGGCGCTGTTGCCGGGCGGGTTCTTGAAGGTGGAGCCGCCGGTGCGCTCGCGGATCGGCTGATTGGCCTCGCGATACTCGGCCACCTCCTCCATCTGCTTGAGGATGGCGGCCGGATCACCAGGCGTGCCCTGGAACAAGCCTTCGGTGAAGATGTAGTCCGCCGGCACACCCGAGTGGCGATAGGTGAGGTGCATCGTCTCGAGCGGCAGCACGTGAAGCGTGCCGCGGCGGTCGACGGCGCGCGCCTCGACGAGCACATCACGCGTCTCGCGGCCGTGGGCGCCGGCATTCATGCGCAACGCGCCGCCAACCGAGCCGGGCACCCCGCGATAGAACTCGAGGCCGGCAATGCCGGCGTCGGCCGCCGCCCGCGCCAGCTTGGCATCCGGCACCACGGTGCCCACGCGCAGCCGGTGGCCGGGCTCGACGGCGACCTGCATGAAGCCGCGGCCCAGCCTGATGACGACGCCGGGCACGCCGCCGTCGCGCACCAGCAGATTGGAGCCCAGGCCGATCACCATCACCGGAATTTCGTCCGGCAGGCGCGCCAGGAAATAGGCGAGGTCGGCCTCGTCGG
Organism: Hyphomicrobiaceae bacterium; assembly: GCA_035253505.1. Taxonomy (GTDB): domain Bacteria; phylum Pseudomonadota; class Alphaproteobacteria; order Rhizobiales; family Hyphomicrobiaceae; genus AWTP1-13. The sequence goes on along the minus strand of DATFCC010000249.1, from coordinate 4,189 downwards.
CGGGAGCAAACAGCACCTGCGCCGGGCCACCCGCACGGAACCAGGTGATGTCGGCGAGTGGGGCGTTGCCGATCAACCGGCCGCGGAGCTGCGGCAGCAGCGGAGCGAGCTCGGCCAGCAGATCGGGAAAGCTCATGCGGCACCACCGGCCCGCTTGGGCTCGCCGGCAAGCCAGGCGGGGAGGGCGTGCGCCCACTCCGTGCTGTTGCCGGCGCCCAGGCAGATCACCATGTCGCCGGCCACGGCGAAGCTCTTGAGAGCCGGTGCAAGCTCGTGCTCGCTGGCGACGGTCGTCACCGCGCCGTGACCGGACGCGCGAATGGCCTCGGCCAGCGCGGCATGGTCGATGCCTTCGATCGGCGCCTCGCCCGCCGAATAGAGCGGCGTCACGATCACGCTGTCGGCGTCCTTGAAGCAGGTGGCGAACTCGGTGAACAGGTCGCGCACCCGCGTATACCTGTGCGGCTCGACGACGGCGATGACCCGGCCACGGGCACCGGCCCGCGCCGCCTTCAGCACAGCGGCGATCTCGACCGGGTGATGGCCATAGTCGTCGTAGACGGCGATGCCGTTCCACGTGCCGGTGATCTGGAAGCGGCGCTTGACGCCGGAGAAGGCGGCCATGGCAGCGCGAATGGTCTCGTCGGCGATGCCCGCCTCGCTGGCAACGGCGATGGCGGCGAGTGCGTTGAGCGCGTTGTGTTGCCCCGGGATCGGCACGCTCCAGCCCCGGACGGCGCGCGCGCCGCCGCGCACCCGCGCGCCCAGGTCCGCATCGAAGGTGGTGACCGCACCGTCGATGCGCACGGACTTCAAGACGAGGTCGGCGCCCTCGGCAGTGCCGTAGGTGAGGAGCCGGCGCCCGTCCCGGCGCAGCTCCAGCCGCTCGATCATCTGCGCGGCCACCGGGTGGTCGATGCAGGTGACGGCAAGCCCGTAGAAGGGGATGTTGCGGAAGAAGGTCTCGAACTCCGCGTGCATGTTCTCGACGGTCTTGAAGTAGTCGAGATGCTCGGGGTCGATGTTGGTGACGACGCCGATCTGGGTCGGCATCTTGATGAAGGTGCCGTCGGACTCGTCGGCCTCCACGATCATCCAGCCGCCGTCGCCGAGGCGGGCATTGGAGCCCCACTCGTTGATGATGCCGCCGGTGATGACGGTGGGATCGAGGCCCGCCACGTTGAAGATGTGGGCGATCAGCGAGGTCGTGGTGGTTTTGCCGTGGGTGCCGGTCACCGAGACGGTGGCGTAGAGCCGCATCAGCTCGGCCAGCATCTCCGCGCGCCGCATGATCGGCAGGCCACGCTTGCGCGCCGCCTCGAGCTCCGGATTGCTGGCCTTGACGGCAGTCGAGATGACGACGTAGCGGGCGCCCACCAGATTGATCGGGTCATGCCCGACGAACACGCGGATCCCCTTCGCGCGCAGCCGGCGGACGTTGGCACTGTCCTTCTGGTCGCTGCCCTGGACCGTATAGCCCTTGGCGTGCAGGATCTCGGCGATCGCGCTCATGCCGATGCCGCCGATGCCCAGGATATGGACGGGCCCTATCTCGCCGGGCATCTGCATCGATCTTCACTTCCCCCGAATTGCCTTGGCGTCGCACGCGCGCCGACGCTGCAGCCTTTACGCGCTTTTCCTGCCCCTGCCTACCAGCTCCTCCACCAGGTCGGCGAGCCGTTCGACCGCATCCGGACGGCCCTGCCCCTTGGCCGCGGTGGCAGCCTGCGCCAACGCTTCAGGTGCCTCCGCCAGCCGGGCGATGGCCCCTGCCAGCTTCTCCGGCGTCAACTCCTTCTGCTCAATGCACCAAGCCGCGCCTGATTCGGCAAGCCGGCGAGCGTTGTTGAGCTGGTCGTTATCGATGGAATGTGGCAGCGGAACGAGGATGGCCGGCCGGCCGATGACCGTGAGCTCGGCCACAGTGGAGGCGCCCGCGCGGCCGATGACAAGATGGGCCTTGGCCATCTCCTCGGGCAGGTTCGGGAAGAAGGTCGCCAAATGCGAGCGCACGCCGGCCGCGCGGTAGGCATTTTCCACACCCGCCAGGTCCTCTTCCCGGCACTGCTGCACGACGAACAGGACGCCACGCAGATGCGGCGGCAGCAGCGCCAGCGCCGGCGGCATCACCTCGGAGAAGAAACGTGCACCCTGGCTGCCGCCGAACACCAGGAGCGACAGGGGCCCGCCCGTCGCCGGCGGCTGGTAGGCTTCCGCCGACCACGCCGTCACCAGGTCACGGACCGGATTGCCGGTCAGGCGGGAGCGCGCCAGCGCCGCACCTTCGAGGTGCTTGGTCGGCTCATAGGAGGTGGCGATGGCGTCGACCCGCGGGGCGAGCAGGCGGTTGGCACGGCCCAGCACGGCGTTCTGCTCGTGCACGGCGGTCGGGATGCGGCGCAGCTTGGCAGCGACGAGCGGCGGAAACGCCGGATAGCCGCCGAAGCCGATGACAGCGGCAGGCCGCACCTCGCCCAGCAGCCTGAAGGCGGCGACGATCCCCCGCAGCAGCATCCACCCGGTGCGCGCCGCGCCCGGGATCGAGCGCCCGGCAAGCGTGGCGGAAGGAACGCGGTAGACGGCGCGGGCGGGAAAATCCGACCCATAGCGGTCGCCGCGCATGTCGGTGACGAGATCGACGGCGATGTTGCGCCGCCCGAGCTCCTGGGCCAGGGCAAAGGCCGGAAAGAGATGGCCGCCTGTCCCACCCGCCGCAAGCATCACCGACCGAGCGCTGGACACTGCATTCATCACCGTTGCCGTCTCAAAGTGCAGGCCTGGACGCGAATTCCGGCTTTTTCACGTGCGCGGGGTCCGGCCGCCGCCGGGTCACCGCCAGCAGCATGCCGGCCGTCAACCCCACCGCCAGCATGGAGGAGCCGCCGCTCGATATGAACGGCAGCGTCATGCCCTTGGCCGGCACCAGGCCGACATTGACGGCCATGTTGATCGCCGCCTGCAGCGCGAGAAGCAAGGTGAGCCCGGCGGCCGCCAGCGGCGCAAAGTCGCTCGAGCGCTCCACGTGCCGGGCGAAGACCCGGCCTGCCACCAGGGCGAACAGCGATAGCACGACCAGACAAGCGAGGACCCCGTACTCCTCCCCGATCACCGCGAAAATGAAGTCGGTATGGGCGTCGGGCAGCACCGTCTTGATCGTGCCCTCGCCCGGCCCCTTGCCGAACCAGCCCCCCTCGACGAACGAATGCAGCGCCCGATCGGTCTGGAAGCTGTCACCCGCTGCCGGGTGCAGAAAACGCGCGACACGTCCACGCACGTAGCCGAGCGTCAGGTAGGCGGCGGCCAACCCCGCGCCGAGACCGGCCGCCAGCACGATGAGCCCGCGCAGCCGCCGGCCCGCCAGCAGGTACAATGCCCCCCAAACCAGCGTTACGAGCAGCGCCTGGCCCACGTCGGGCTGCATGGCGAGGAGTGCCATGAAGGTGAGGTAGAGGCCGACCGCGATGGCATCTGCCGGCATGTCGGGCCGGCGCCCGCCCTCGACCAGCAGCCAGGCGCTGAGGGCCACGAAGGCCGGCTTCGCGAACTCGGACGGCTGCAGCGAATAGCTCCCCAGGTGCAGCCATCGCCGTGCACCGTTGATCTCGGCACCGAGCAGCAGGACGAGGACCATCAGCGTGAGGGCCGAGATCAAGACCGCCAGGGCAAGGCGCCGGACACCGCGCGGGGAGAGCAGCGACACGGTGAGCATGATGGCAGCGCTGGCCAGGGCAAACGCCAGATGCCGCTCGACGAAATAGAACGTGGGCAGCCCGCGCTTGATGGCGATGGCCGGGCTCGCCGCCAGCGACAGCACGACGCCCACGCCGGCAATCACCAGCAGGGTCGCCAGCAGCGCGCGGTCGACCGTGAACCACCAGTCGACCAGCACGCTTCGCTCGGCGCGCGACAGCCTCATGGGCCGGCCTCGCGCGGCGGGCGCTCTTCGGGAAGGCTGCCCGCGAAGCAAAAAGTGGGGTGAGGGACAGCAGCGATGGCCGAGAGATTTGAATGCCATCCCCCACCCCCGCCCTCTTCCCGCCGGCGGCGGGGAGAGGAAGGTCGTACGCCGGGCGCGATCATGCGGCCCTGGCGCGCATCTGCACGCGCGGCAAGGCCGACACGAGGGCGCGGAAGCGATTCCCCCGCACCTCGAAGTTGGGATACTGGTCGTATGAGGCGCAGGCCGGAG
>DATFCC010000248.1:0-11168 GCA_035253505.1 Hyphomicrobiaceae bacterium | reverse complement strand
CACAGCGCTGCGCGCGTCCGGCGCGGGCGGGGCGGAACCGGGCTGCGCCGGCTCACGCCGATGCGCCGGGTGATCAGATCGGTATCCTCCGCGCCCGGACGAGGCAGGACGCGGGTGGGGGCGTCGTCGGCGGCATCGATGCGGACCGCCACGATGGTGGCGTTGTCCTGATCGACGACCTGCTTCTCCGTGATGGCGGCGATGAGAGCGTCGGCCATCTCCTCCGGAGTGCCCTGACGCAGGCGATAGATGACGTCGGCGATCTCGTCGCCGGAAAGGGAGCAGATGCCGTCGCTGGCGAGCACGAGCCAGTCGCCCGGTCGCAGCTCGAGCGGGTCGCCGCGCAGGTCGACGAGATCGATCTTGGAGCCGGTGAGCGCCGAGCGCAGGGCGTTGCGGTTGCGATTGCTGCGGGCCTCGGTGCGGGTGATGCGGTTCTGCCGGGCCTGCTCGTCGAGGAAGGAGCCGAGCGAGTGATCGGCATTGAGGCGGATCACGTCGGGCAGCCGGTAGAGCAGCAGGAGGGAGTCGCCGACGCTCGCCCAGCGCATGCCGAGGTCGTCGATCCATGCGGCCACGATCGTGCAGCCCATGCCCTTCAGGGCACCGTTCTGCTCGACACCCTTGGCGATCGCCTCGTTGCTGGCATCGAGCGCTGACCTCAGCCGCTCGGTGTGAGGCGCCGACGCTGCCGCGAAGACTTCGGTGAACGTCTTGCAGGCCGTCTGACTGGCGATGGCGCCGCCCGTATGTCCGCCCATGCCGTCGGCCAGCACCGCGAGCAGCCCATCGCCCTCGCGCTTGCCCGGCACGACGCGTTCCGCGGGCCACACCTGGTATGCGTCTTCCTGCCCCGAACGCCGACCCACGGTGGCGCGGGCGGCGGTCGCCAACAGGAGGGTCATGCTTCCTGGACCTCGTCATTCCAAGAGAAGTCGGGTCCGCAGCAAGGGACGAACAGCAGGGTCGTGCGGCCGATGCGGATGAGGTCGTTGGCCTGCAACTCCGTGGGGCTCAGCACCGGCTGCGAACCGAGTCGCACCAGGTTCGACTTGCCGCCGTGCTGGAGATAGAAGCGCCGGTCCTCTTCATCGTAGGTGATGAAGGCGTGCTCCTCGCGCGATATGGAATCGTCGCCGAAGCTCAGACTGACGCGCTGGGTTGGCTCGCGGCCAACCGAGTTCATGCCGACAAAGACCGGAGAGAAGCTGCCTCGCCCCGGGCCCTTGACCACGACGACCCAGCCGGCGACGGGATCGCTATCGAGGCTGCCGCCGTGGATGTACTGCGTCTTGGGTTGTGACATCTTCATGGCCGGCGCGCCGCGCTGTGCGCCGTCTCCTGCTGGTGAAAGATCGTGGCCCTTCATGAGACGGGTGCGGCCGATGACCGTGCCTGTGGGAGCCACTGGCGCCTCCCTGCCGCCGGCCTCATCGCCTCTCGCCTCTGCGCTGCCTTCCTCCTGCCTCGCAGCTCCACGCTCAGGAGCCCGGCGATCGACGATGTCCGTGCGCTGAACCACGCGCGTCTTGCGGGTTTCAACGTCGTCGTCGCCGGAATCACCATTGCCTGGATCGTTGCTCATGGCAAGAATACCTTTGTACTGTCTTTCTTACGACCTCCATGCGGCCGCGGGCTGTTCCGAGCGCAACAAACGCCCCGTCACGCACGCACAAAAAATCACCGGGCCGCTAGCCGACTGTTTCCTCGTTGCTGCGAAACCGTAGCCGCACCTCGCCGAGCTCCACCAGATCGCCATCGTTGAGATCGTGTGACTGCTGCTTAACCTTGTTGACCACCACGCCGTTGCCGCCGCCGAGATCCGTTATGACGAACTTGCGCCTATCGGCATCGAAGTGCAGCACCGCATGCCGGCGCGAGATCGAATCGTTGATGAGGCAGATGTCGTTGTCGCGGTGCCGGCCGATGCGGATGTTGGTGGTCTGCAGCGCATAGCGCGATGCATTGCCGTCGAGCATGTCGAGCCAGCCGTAGACCGGGCCGCCGGCCGCCTCCGCCGCGAGCTGGGCGCGGCGCGCGGAGTAGCTTGTGAGGCCGAAAAGCGCCAGCCCGATCGTCCCGAGCGTGAACGCCAGGCCGCTGACCACGGCCGCGGTCTTGTTGTCCTGCGCCCACTCCCACAGCCGCTCGTGCCAGGCCGGAGGTTCTACCGGTGCCGGCGTCCGATCGGAAGAGCGCGGTGGAGGTGCCGTCTCCCGTGTAGCCGGCGGAGGCACGGTGAGGGCCACCTGCGTCGTCTCCGAGCGGCCGTTGGTGAAATCCGCCGTCAGGTTGAGCGTCACGGGGCCGGCCGGCTCCTTGAGGGAGATGACGGCGTTACCGCCGTTCTCCAGCGCCTCCTGCGCGAAATCCTTCCCGATCGTGTATTTCTGCGAGTTGCCGACCCGGACCTCGCGCCTGAAGCCGCCGGTATCCTCGGCCAGACGGCGGATGTTCTGGAACTTCGGCTGGTCGGCTGCCTCCGCCGCGAAGCCCAGGGCATGGATGACGACGCCCGCGTCCTTGGCCGCCTTGACGACCTGCTCGTGCTCGTAGCTCTGGTCGTCGGAGTTGCCGTCACCGAGGATGATCAGCGCCTTGCGGTCGCCGCGCTCCTTGGCCAGCTTGCCGATGGCCTCGAGCGCCCCCTTGTAGAGCTGCGTGGGCAGCGAGGAGGTGCGAACCGCCCTCACCTGCTTGTCGAAATCCGCCTTCGCCGCATCGAAGTCGACGACCTTGTTGAGGTCGTTGGCAACTGTGTAGACGGCATAGCGATGCCGCGTGTCCATCGGATCGGCGATCTTCAAGACCGCATCGCGCATGGGCGTCACCACCACGCGCCGCGACGGGTCCATCAGCTGCATCATGAAAATTGCGGTGAACGACTGATTGCGCGGCTCGAATTGCACGCTCAACTGTTCGCTGCGGCCCTTGATGCTCGCCTTCACGCCCTTGAACACGGCCGCATCGGTGACCCACAGGTTGCAGCTCACAGTTGCCTGCGTGCCGGCCGCCGGGGCATCGGTCCGCGGCGGCGATGATGCGGGAGCACCGTAAGCGGGCGATCCGCATTGCGCATACAGCTTCACGTCCTGCGCTGATGCGGCGGCCGGCGCTAGGCAGCAAAGCAGCACTCCAATCGTGCCGGGCACCAGCCGACGGGGCATTCGCGACATCCACGCGTCCCTGATTCCCATGGATTTGCTTACATATTATGCTGCCGGTAGTGGCGGTTCAACCAAGGTCCGGGGTTATCGTCACGCATTCGGCAAAATGAGCAAATACGAGCAAACAAGATCAATTGCCCGGCTCATCCGGCTTGCGTTGCAGCGGGTCCGGGACGAGGCGCTCGCGCCGGTGATGCCGGGCCCGTGCGGCGAGCCGATTCCGCCGATGTCGAAAGATGCCCGATGAACTACGTGGACCCCGCCACGCTCAAGCCTGGAACCAAGGTCGACCACTACGCGATCTCGGGGGTGCTCGGCCGCGGCGGTTTCGGCATCACCTACCTCGTGCACGACGAGTCGCTGCAGAAGGATTTCGCCCTCAAGGAATTCTTCCCCGAGGACCTGGTGGTGAGGGAGGGAACCGCGATCCGGTTCACGGCCAAGCCGCACAGCGAGGCCGACTATCGCTGGGGCCTGAGAAAGTTCTACGACGAGGCGCGCCTGCTGGCGCAGTTCAGCCATCCCAACATCGTCAGCGTCCGTCGCGTCTTCGAGCAGAACAACACCGCCTACATGCTGCTTGATTTCGTTCGCGGCAGCACCCTGGAGAAATGGCTGGCAGGCCTCGACTCGCCCGCCACGCAGGAAGAGCTCGACCTCATTTCGGCGCCGCTGCTCGGCGCACTGGAGCTCGTGCACGCCAACCGCGCCTGGCATCTCGACATCTCGCCCGACAACATCATGATCCGCGCCAGCGATGGCGCCCCCATCCTGCTCGATTTCGGCGCCTCCCGCTTCGAGATCAAGCAGCACTCCCAACTCGTCTCGGCCCTGGTCTTCAAGAGCGGCTACTCGGCGCCCGAGCAGTACACCTCGAACGCCGACCGCTACGGCCCGTGGACGGACATCTATGCGTATGCGGCCACGCTCTACCGCGCGATCTCAGGCTCGAGACCCATCGAGGCGACTTCGCGCCAGCTCGCCGACGAGCTGAGGCCCGCCCTTCTGGTCGGCAAGGGCCGCTATCGCGATACGTTCCTCAAGGCCGTCGATCGCGCCTTGCGGCTGCCGCCCCACGACCGCCCGCAATCGATACCGGAATGGCGCCGGGAGCTGCTTGGCGGCGTCGGCGCGCCGGTGCCGATGGCCAAGACGCGCGTCCTGTCCGGGCGTACGCGCGTCATCGAGGAGCCGCTTCCCGTCGAACCCTTTCGGGGCCCGGAGCCGATCCCCCGTTTCGCCATGGACAGCCGCTCGGCAACGCTGGCGGCCGTGGGAGGGGCGCTCGCTCTGTTTCTGCTCGCCGTAGGCCTGGACCAGATCGCACCGCACCTTTGGCTCAACCCGGTCACGGCGGTCCGGCTCGCGGTATCCAAGCCGGCGCCAGCATCCTCACGGCCCGCAAGCCTGTGCGGAGGCAGTCCCGTCTGCTGGGGAGCCGTGGCGGAGAAGGGCGGCGGCGTGTTCGCCCGCGTCAACGAGCCGACCAAGGCCGAAGCGGAAACCGGCGCCATGAACCTGTGCACGCAGCGGCTGGGCAGCGGCGGCTGTCGCATCATCAGCGTGCTTTCGAAGAACGAGTGCTGGGCGCTGGCCGAGGTGCCGAGCAACCCGGCCGACTGGCGCGGCGCCAATGGCGCATCGGTGGAGGAGGCGCGCGCCACTGCGCGTGCCACCTGCGAGACCAACTACGGCTTCTGCCGCGTCGGCATGACGTTCTGCGCCGACGGCAGCAACCGGCTGGGCGGGACCGACTAGCGCCTATGGCCGGCTGATGCGCCGGCGCTCGAGTTGCTGTAGCATGCGGCGCGCGCTTTCGGGGCCGATGGCGCGGCGGCGATCATTTCGGTGGGGGAGCCAATGTTTGCGCGCATTGCGATGGTCGGCGCCTTGCTCGTGCTGGCGGCGACGGGAACGGCCGAGGCGCGGCGCGTCGCGCTGGTGATCGGGCAAAACACCTACCTCGGCGGCGATTCAGCCACCATCGGCCTTGCCCCTCTGGATAACCCGGCGACCGATGCCCGCCGCCTGTCAGAGCTGCTCGCCAGGCACGGGTTCGAGGTGATCGCCTGCGACGGCAAGACACCGGGTTGCCTCAACCTCAACCGGCAGCAGTTCCTGGACGCCCTCGGCAAGCTGGAGCAGCGCGCCGCCGGGGCGGACCTGGCGCTCGTCTTCTTCGCCGGCCACGGCATGGCGACCCCCGAAGGCAACATGCTGACGCCGATCGACTCCAAGATCGACTGCGAGACCGGCGCCGTGGCCATGGGAGTGCCCGTCGAGCGCATCATGGCCGCCACCACGCCGGCCCGCTACAAGCTGATGATCCTGGACGCGTGCCGCGACAATCCCGTGAACGAGCTGTGCCCGGGGCTCAGGGGCAAGAAGCTTTCCTTCACGCGCATCGAGGCCGGTGCCATGCGCGGCTTCCTGCTCGTCACATCGACCCAGTTCGGCCAGGAAGCGCTGGACGGACCGAAAGGAACACACTCGCCGTTCGCCACGGCCCTGTTCGGCGCCTTCGAGGCCAACCCGGGCGTCTACTTCGAGCAGGTGATGAACGAGGTGGCGCGCGCCACCTACGAGGCGGCGCAGAAGCAGAACGGCTTCCTGCAGATTCCCGGCAAGGTGGTGGGCGGCGAGGCGCCCGCCGATTGCCTCGCCGGCAAAGGTTGCGTCGGCGACGCGCGCATGGCGGCCCTGGCCGTGGAGAACGAGCGACTGTCCGCCGACGCGGCGGGCGTGCGCAACCTGCTGGCTGCCGAGGAGCAGACCCGCGGCAAGCGCTACACGGCAGAGGAACGCCAGAAGCGCGTGGCGGAGTTGGAGCTGACGCTGACGCGCATCGCCACCAGCACCGACCCCCTTCGCCAGGAGGCGCGCCGCCTGATCGAGGACGGCAACGTCACCGGCGGCACCGCCAAGCTCGATGAAGCGCTGGACGCGGACGAGAAGGCGCTGGCCGAGGTCGAGCGGGTGGCGGCAGAGCGGCAGAAGGCAGCGGCCCGCAGCGCCCGCGATCTGGCCGTCCTGGCACGAGGGACGGACGTAGCCAAGGCGGTGAGCTACTACCGGCGCGCAACCCGCCTGGACCCCAGCGACGACCAGGCCTGGAACGACTACGCGCGCGCTGCGCTCGATGCCGGGCGCACCGACGAGGCCAAGGCCGCCTACGAAAAAGTGGCGCTCAAGGCGCGCGACGACAACAACCCGTTCTGGCGCTACTGGGCAACCCTTGGCATGGGCGACATCGCCCTGGCGCAGGGCAGCCTGCCCAGCGCGCAGCGCCACTACGAGACGGCCGCGGCCATCGCCGAGCCGATCGCCAAGGCCAATCCGAAGAACGACGGATGGCAGCGCGATTTGTCGGTGTCCTACAACAAGATCGGCGACGTGCGCATCGTCCAGGGCAACCTGCCCGGCGCGTTGAAGTCCTATCGCGAGGGCTTGGCGATCGTCGAGAAGCTTGCCAACAGCAATCCGCAGAACGTGAGGTGGCAGCACGACCTTTCCATCTCCTATGAGCGGGTCGGCGGCGTGCTGGTGTCGCAAGGCAACCTCGGCGAGGCGCTCAGGTCGTTCCGCGACAGCCTCGCCATCAGGGAGCGGCTGGCGGCGGGCGCGCCCAACAGCCTGGAGTGGCGGCGCGAGCTGTCCGTTTCCCACAACAAGGTCGGTGACGTGCAGATGGCGCAGGGCGACCTGACGGAAGCCCTCAAGTCGTTCCGCGACGGCCTCGCGCTGGCCGAGAGGCTCGCCAAGGCCGACGCCAACAACGCGGAATGGCAACGCGACCTGTCCATTTCCTATGAGCGCGTGGGCAACGTGCAGTTCGCGCAAGGCAAGCTGCCCGAATCGCTGAAATCCTTCCGCGACAGCCTTCTCGCGCGGCAGAAGCTTGCCAAGGCCGATCCCAACAATGCGGTATGGCAACGCGACATCTCCGTCTCCCACAACAAGATCGGGGACGTGTTGATGGTGCAGGGCGGCTTGAGCGAAGCCCTCGACACCTTCCGCAACGGTCTCGCCATCGCCGAGCGGCTGACCAAGGCCGATCCGAACAATACGGAATGGCAGCGCGACCTCTCCATCTCCTACGAGCGGGTGGGCAATGCGCTGGTGGCACAGGGCAAGCTCGCAGACGCCCTCAAGGCCTACCGCGACTGTCTCGTCATCCGCGCCAGCCTGGCCAGGGCCGACGCCGACAACGCGGTGTGGCAGCGGGATCTGTCCGTGTCGCAGAACAAGGTCGGCGACGTGCTGACGACCCAGGGCAATTTCGCCGAGGCGCTCAAAGCCTACCGCGATGCGCTCGTCACCGCGGAGACGCTCGCCCGCACCGACCCCAACAACAAGGACTGGCAGCGGGATGTGTCCGTGTCCCACAACAAGGTCGGGGACACGCTGATGTCACTCGGCGATACTCCCGAGGCGCTCAAGTCGTTCAGAGACGGCCTTGCCGTGATCGAGAAGCTGTCCAGCGCGGTGCCCGGCAACGTGGGCTGGCAGCATGATCTTTCCATCTCCTTCGAGCGCGTCGGCAACGTACAGGTCGTCCAGGGCAACCTGCCGGACGCTTTGAAGTCGTATCGCGACAGCCTCGCCATCCGCGAGAGGCTGACCAAGAGCGACCCCAACAACTCCGGCTGGCAGCGCGACCTCTCGGTGGCCTACAACAAGGTCGGAGACGTGCTGATGTCCCAGCACAACCTGACCGAGGCTCTCGCGGTCTTTCGCGCGAGCCTGGCGACGATCGACAAGCTGGTGCGCGCCAACCCCAACAACCCGGGATGGCAGCGTGACGCGGCCATCGCCAACGAGCGGCTCGGCGACATCTTCCTGCGTCAAGGCAACGGGCAGGAGGCGCGCCTGTCCTTCGAGCGCGCGCTTGCGGCCTACGATGCCGTGATCGCGCGCAACGCGGCGGACGAGCAGGCCCAGCTCTTCTCCGTGGTGCCGCGCTGGCGCCTGGCGCGACTGGACCAGCAGAACGCTTCCGATCATCTGCGCGCGGCGCTCGGCATCCTGAAGCCGCTCGCGGCCGCGAAACGGCTGGACGCCAATCGGCAGAAGTGGATACCGCAGATCGAGTCCGAGCTCGCCGCGCTGAAGAAGTAGCGCCGCGGACGAGAAATCAGGGGATCACGCGCGAAAGGCGCAGCTTGGCGGCGCCGAAGGTGATTTCCTGCCCGGTATCGGCAAGCGGGATCAGCCGCGTGCCGAGCGGCGCACCGTCGAGCCGGGTGCCGTTGGTGGAGCCCAGATCACGCAGCATCAGGCCGTTCTGCTCGTCATAGGTCAACTCGGCATGGGCGCCTGACACGCTGTCGTCGTCGATGACGAGCTGGGCACGGCTGTGATCGCGGCCGACGGTCCACTTCGCAGGTTCTGACGCCCCGTTGCCGCCTGCCGGCGGCCTCAGCTCGAATTGCAGCGCCCTCCCCGCGGGATCGAACCCCGACAGGATCCACGCGTGACGGGGAGCGGGCTGCCCCGCTCCGTTCCCCTTCGAGGCCTGCTCCGCAACCAGCTTGAACTCGGCGCTGCCGAAACGCAGCAGGTCGCCGGCCATCGCGTCTCCGCTCGAAACGCGCGCGCCGTTGATGAATGTGCCATTCGAGGAATTGAGATCGGTGACCGTTACCCGGTTTTTCCGCGGGTCGACCTCCAGGCGGGCGTGCGTGGACGAGACGGTATCGTCCTCGACCGCGATGTCACATTGTCGCCCACGCCCGACCAGCGCGACGCGGGAGGCATCGAGGAGGAAGGGCTTCCCGCCGCCCAGGGGCTGCACCGAGATGGCCGCTCCGGGCTGCGCCCAGTCCACCGCGGGCGGAGCCGCGCGCGCCTCCCGCCTCGGCTTCATCTGGGTCGCGCGATGGCGCACCGCCGTCAGGTGCCGGCTCACGTACCGGACCGCGGAGCCGCCACGCCACGCAAACACCACCGCCACCGCCGCGAGAGCCGCGGCCATGCCGATGATGACCGGCAGGAACGGGCCGGTGCCGCCCGCAGCCGACGCCGGCACGCATGCGCGACTGACCGTGGAATAGGCGATGCCCAGCTCGCGCAGGAAGCGGATGACCTCGCCCGAATGGATCGAGAAGAACAGGCCTTGTGCCCCCTTGGGCGAAAAGGAGTTGACGCCGATCACCGTCCCGCAATCGTCGAACAGCGGGCCGCCGCTGTTACCGGGATTGATCGGGGCATTGTGCTGCACGGTGCGCGCATTGATCACCTGCGTCTCGCTGAGCGCGGTATTGCTCGCCGAATAGATGCGCGACACGACACCCGGCGTCAGCGTGGAGTCGAAGCCGCTCGGCTCCTTCATGCGCTGATACAGCTCCGGCAGCGTGCGTGCAGCCGCGCCCTGATTGACGTCGGCGGCGCCGGGAAAGCCGACGGCGATCACGTTGGTGAGCTTGTCGGGCTCGAAGTCGGCGAGCGGCAGCGCGTGTCCCGGCAGATCCTCGTAAGCCTCCAGCACCGCCAGGTCCGTCGTGGGCTTGCGCTGCACGATGCGCGCTTCCACGAGCTTGCCGTCGCGACCGTCGCGATAGCCGACGAAGTACTTGTTGCCGTCGGTGACCACGTGAAAGTTGGTGACCAGGATGCGCCGGCCGTTGACCAGGAAACCGGTGCCGATGCCGATCCCCTGCTTGCGCATTGTGTAGATCTTGAAGACGCTGGACTCCACCTTCTTGACGTCGAACGCCCATACGCCCGGGATGGCGAGGACCGCGGTCATCAGAAAGGAACAGGCCAGAGCGTGAGCGAGAACACGGACGGCAGCGCCCGGTCTCGACCACGATCGTGGCATATGCAGCATCCCATCCCCCAAGCGTCCATGTCCCGGCGCGGCATGCGCCCGACCGGGACTCGCCGGTGCGCGAACATACCAGCCTGCATGCCCTTTGACAGCCACGCGGCGCTCGCACGAAGGGTGCCCTTAACAATGGCTGACCGACGGCGCGTGCCTCCACCGCCGCGGCGATTCCCGCCAGAATGCGGCGGACGGGCCCGGCGCGCCGATCCGCGGTTGCCGGCGGCCGTGCCCGCCGACGTGCCAGCCATGTCGCGCCGCATCTCGACGGCCGATCGGGACGGCCCTTAGGCTGTCAACCATGGCCGCGCCGCGCGACCTTGGGAGGATGCCATGAAGATCGACGCCGTCGAGCTGACACTGTTCGCCTGGGACAACATTCCCCCCACCAAGTACACCTCCGGATCGCAGAACCAGTCCGGCAAGAGCAACCTCGCGCTGCTCAGCATCAAAACCGATGCCGGCATCGAGGGAAATGCATTCCTCGGGTCGGCCACCAACCCGGCCGAGACGGATGCGGGCGCGCTGATCCGGTTCCTCAAACCCATCCTGATGGGCAAGGACCCGCTGGCGCGCGAGGACCTGCACGCGGCGATGCGCGGCCGCCAGCGCAACATGGGGCTGCGCACCGTCGGCGCCTGCGACACCGCGCTGTGGGATATCGCCGCCAAGGCCGCGGGAATGCCCCTCTACAAGCTTCTCGGCGGCGGCCGCTCGTCCATCGGCGCCTATGCCTCGAGCCAGGTGCTGGACAGCCGCGAGGCCTACGCCGAGGAGGCGCAGCGGTTCAAGGCCGACGGCTGGAAGGCCTACAAGATCCACCCGCCGCATCCCGCCGGCGAGGACATCAAGGTGTGCGAAGCGGTGCGCAAGGCGGTGGGCGACGCCTACACGCTGATGCTCGATTCGACCTGGAGCTACCGCTACCCCGACGCCCTGCGGGTCGGCCGCGCCATCGAGGGCCTGGGCTATCTGTGGTACGAGGACCCGCTCAACGAGGAGGACATCTATTCCTACGTCAAGCTCCGCCAGAAGCTCGACATCCCCGTCCTGGCCACCGAGTACCCGGCCGGCGACATCGGCACCCTGGCGATATGGCTGACGGAGAGGGCTACCGACTATTTGCGCGGCGACATCCCAGTCAAAGGCGGCCTCACCACCATGCTCAAGGCGGCGCA
>DATFCC010000247.1:0-11910 GCA_035253505.1 Hyphomicrobiaceae bacterium | reverse complement strand
CTCCATTGTCCGCCAGGAGGACAAGCTGATCGAGCGCATCGCCTTCATTCACGAGAAGACAGGATCGCCGGCCCTGGTCGAGGAATTCATCGAGGGCCGCGAGCTCTACGTCGGGGTGTTCGGCAACGAGCTGCTGACCGCCCTTCCGCCCTGGGAGCTCACGATGGGCAACCTGCCCAAGGATGCGCCCATGATTGCCACCGACAAGGCCAAATGGGATCCGAGCTATCAGAAGCGCGTAGGCCTCAAGTCCGGCCCGGCCAGGCTCAATGGGAATCTGCCCGGCAAGATCGAGCGCACCTCCAAACGGATCTACCGCCTGCTCGGGCTGAGCGGATATGCGCGTCTGGACTACCGGCTCACCGAGGGCGGCCAGCTCTACCTGCTCGAGGCCAATCCCAATCCGCAGATTGCCAGGAACGAGGACTTCGCCGACTCCGCCGAGCATGCCGGCATGTCCTACGAGGAGCTGCTGCAGAAGCTGGTCACGCTGGGGCTCAGCTATGAGCCGCGCCCCTAGCCGCTGCGCTGGCCGAATCTGGCGAAGCCGCCGCCGGACAAGCCTGCCGATGCCATTTCGAGCGGAAGCTGCGCAACGAAAGTCGCCCCGCGGACGTTATGCGTTGGTGATCAGCACAGGAGAAGCGCGATGAAATCGTTCGTGATCGGGGCACTCGTCATTGCCGTCGCGGTGTTGGGGTTTCTGTACTGGGACAGCGAGCAGAACACGCTCGTCAAGGCGCCCGGGATCGAGATCAAGAAGAACTAGCAAGGGAAAGCGTGCGCGGCTTGCCCGGCCCGGCCTGGCGGGTGTCGTGTGGCGCAACCGTTATGGAGGGAGCGGCTTGCGACCGCGGCTCGACGGAGCCGACGACCGCAGCGGCGGCATAGCCCGCATCGCGCAGGACGGCGATGCAGGCCTCGACCCGCTCGGGAGGGACGGATGCCAGCAATCCGCCCGCCGTCTGCGGATCGAACAGGATCGGGTAGAGCGGGTGATCCGCGACCTCCTCCAGATTGCGGATCGCCCGGCGCAACCTGACGTTCTGCGGCTGCAGGGATGAGAAGATGCCTGCCGCCAAGGTCTCGCGCAGGCCATCCAGGAGCGGAACCCGGGGCAGGGAGAGTGTTGCATCCACATTGCCCGCCTTGACCATTTCACCGAGGTGACCCAGCAGGCCGAAGCCGGTGACGTCCGTCGCAGCGGTGGCTCCATGCCGGCCCAGTATGCTCGCCGCGCACCGGTTGGACTGGGTCATGTGCGCAATCGCGCCCATCACCCACCGGGCCTTGGCCTTGCCCCGCATGTGCGCCGCGAGCAGGGCGCCGGTACCGATCGGCTTGGTGAGGATCAAGGCATCTCCCGGCCGCAGCCCGCCCTTGCGCAGCGCGGCATCGCGGGAAACCAGGCCATTGACGGCGAAGCCCAGCGAGAGCTCGGCACCTTCGCTGGTGTGACCGCCGGCCAGCGCGCACCGCGCCTCGCGCAGGACCTCGTTGGCACCGGCCATCATCTCAGTGAGATCCGCCTCGACCTTGGACTCGATGCCGTAGGGCACCGTGGCGATGGCCAGCGCCGTCTGCGGCTCGGCGCCCATGGCGTAGATGTCGCCAAGCGCGTGATTGGCCGCAATCCTGCCGAAGGTATAGGGGTCATCGACGATGGCGCGGAAGTAGTCGACGGTCTGCACCGACAGCCGCTCTGCGCCGGTGTCGACGATGGCCGCGTCATCGGGGGCATCGAGGCCGACGATGACGTCCTCACGCCGGACCGGCTCGACCGCCCCGAGCGCCCGCGCCAGGATGGTGGCCCCCACCTTGGCTCCACATCCGCCGCAGCGCATGGCCATGGCAGAAATCTCCTTCAGCGCCGCGCCGTCGGCGATCACCGGTGCGGGCGCAGCGCGCGGTGCCTCCATCTCCGGCAGGGTGTTGAACTTCGCCACAAAGCGCCGGTCGATGAAATCCTTGAGCGTCCAGACCCAGCCACCCTCGACGGTGAGCCCGTTGCGCGCGCCCAGCGCATACCGCTCCCCGGTCGAGATCAGATAGAGGGCTTCGCGCTGCGGCCTGTACCTGGCGAGCGGCCGCCCCTCCAGCAGGCGTCGCAGGTTGGCAGCCAGCGGCGGGCCGCAGCGCACCGCGTAGACGCCCGATTTGGGCACCGTATGCCCCTCGATCGAAGCGACGTCACCGGCGGCGAACACGTCACGGTGCGACACTGATTGCAGCGTCTCCGCCACGTTGATGAAGCCTTCCGCATCGAGCGCGAGGCCGGTGCCGGCAAGCCATGGTGCGGGCGCGGCACGCGTGGTCCAGAACACCTCGTCGAGTGCAACCGGACCATGACCCTCCACCAGCACCACGCCGGCTCGCACCTCCGTGACCTCGCAGCCCGCGATCACATCTATGCCGCGCTCGCGCAGGAGCGCGGCGAACCGCCGGCGCATGCGGGCTGGGAACGTCGGCAGCAGCTCGTCGCTGGCGGTGATGAGCGTGAAGGCCAGCCCGGTCGGATCGAGGCCGGCGGCCGCCACATCGCGCGCCAGGCGCCGGTGGATCGACAACAGCAGCTCCACACCTCCGGCACCGCCGCCGACCACGCCGATCCGGGCACGGCCGCGCGCCTCCAGCACGCGCCTTCGGGCTACCTCGAACCGCTCGATGAACCCGTCGATGGGTTTGACCGGGATGGCGTTGCCGGCGACGCCCGGAATGTGCCGCGCACTCGGCGTGGAGCCGACATTGATCGACAAGACGTCGTAGGGGACAGGCGGCCGGTCGCGGCAGATCACCCGCTTGGCCGCCAGGTCGAGGCCGATCACCTCGTTGTGGTAGAGCCGCGCCCGCGCGAAGCGCGTGAGGGGGGCGGTATCGATGTGCGCCTGGTCGTGATCGTAGAGGCCGGCGATCATGCCCGGAAGCATGCCGGAGTAGGGCGTGTCCACCTCCCGCGTGATGAGCGTGAGGCGAACGCCGGGCATGGGGCTCATGCCGAACCTGCGCAGCACCCCGACATGGGAGTGCCCCGCCCCCACCAGCACGATGTCCTTCAGGACAGGTGTTTGCGCCGGCGTCATGGAAACTCGCTGCCACCCTTTTTGCGCGGACGCGATTGCCTCGAAGAGTGTCGGGGGCGAGGGTGCGCCATCAAGACCAGGAATCGAATGCCTAGTCGGCAACCTCTCCGCGAGCGGGATAGTCCCTGGCGACCGCGCTCTCGATGGCGTTCAGCAACTCCTCGAAGCAGGGCCGCCCGAACGGCATCGATTGCACCGACGCATAGTAGAGCGTGCGATCCGGCCGGATCAAAAACAGCGCCGGCTCCACGAACATCGGCGGCTCCGCGATGCCCGCCGACGACCGTCCCGTTCCGCGCGAGACGTACAATCCCCACTCCTGAGCTTGCGCGAGCGACAGGCCGTAGGCGAGGCAAAGGTCCGTCAGCCCCCACATGGCCTCCGCCGCGCATGCCCGCTCCGCGTCATCCATGGATATGGCAATCGGCGTCACGCCCTGGCTGTTGAACGCGGCGTGAAGCGACTGCAGCTTGGCGAGGTAGGCACTGCAGACAGGGCAGTGCATGCCCCGATAGAAGGCCAGCATCGTGAAGTGCTTGGGCTTCTGGTCCGACAGCCGCCACGTGCCGCCGCCCGCCAGGGGAAGCGAGAGTTCCGGCACCCGCTGCCGAGGTATGAGATGTCCTGTCCGACCCATGGCTGAAGCGCTTTGCACGCGCCAGCGCAATGCTGTCGCCCCTATTCAAGGTGCGGTCAATATATGAGCGAGGGCAAATCAGAGCTTCGTGAAATTGCGGCGGCGCCGAATGGCGTGGTGAGGCCCGCGGCGCCGGAGTTTCCCGGAAGTTCCGGGCCAGGCATCCGAATGCGGCAGGCAGCGCCAGGGCCTTCGTCGCGCTCGGCGCGCCCAGAGCCCAGGCTGCCCGCGGCGCTGCACTATTCCGGCAGTCAGGGGGCGCCGCCCCTGCAGCGGCCTCGCCGACAGCCTCCGGCCCGTCCGAAGCCGCGCATCCTCACAGATCAACGCCCAGGCCCAGCCGCACGGTGTGGAAGGCCGCATTCATGTCGATATGGGCATTGGTGCCGCAACTGTAGTATTCGCAGCCCGTGCTCGTCAGGGGCACATCCTTGGAGATGCGCCCGAAATCCGTGTAGCGGTACTCGAGCCTGGCCTTGAGCCCCATGCCGACGTCCGTCTCGAGGCCGCCACCCACGGTGTAGCCGAGGCGGATGTCATCCCAGGTCTTGGCGCCGGTCACCGATGCGGCGGAGCAGCCCGAGCCGTACTTCGCATCGTAGCTGAACGTTCCGCTGACATCGCCGAAGGCGAGGCCGGCCGTCGCGTAGAGGAGAAGCGATGGCGTGAGCAGAGCGCCCACTCGGCCGCGCAGGGAGCCATCCCAACCCTGTGTCATGCTGCCGGTAAACGTCTCCTTGACGTCGAGCGCCGTGATGCCCGGCTGGACGAGGGAAGTCGTCGCCTTCTTCCATGCGAGGTCGCCCTCGACACCGATCACCATGTTCCCGATCTGGATGCGGTAGCCCGTGAAGCCTCCGAGGGTGAGGCTGGAGGGGCGGCCGCTGAACCGGAAGTCGGTCTCCACGCAGGCGGGCGCATAGTACGCATAGTAAGAGTATGTGGGGCAGAGGAACGCGCCGGGCTCGGCGAAATTCTGCGCCAGCGAGCTGTTGCCGCCGTTGGCGCCCGTCTGCAGGCCATTCCAGTTGGTGTTCGTTGTCGTCGCCTGGGAGCCGCCGGACGCACGCTTGCGTTTCTCCTGGGCGTGGCCCGTTTGCGTCAGGCAGGCGGAGACGAGGACGCCGAGAACGGCGACGGTGAGTTTACGCATTACTGGCTCCTACGCATAACTATCGAAAACCATACGGTTTTTGCTTGCTCTCACAAGGCCGGCGACGGCGATCCGAGCCCATTGGCCGATTTGATCAGCCATCTGTTGCAATCCAGCATCATCAATCCGCAGCGCGCGCACCCACGCCCGGACCACGCATCGCGCGGCGTCAAGAGATCGGGCAGGCCATCGCATCCATTGCAGTCGCCTTCTTTCGGAGGATGCGCTGGTGTATCGTCGTGCGTGGGGAAGCTCGCCGGGACCTGACGTGCCGGCGCGTTCAGGTTTGGAGCAGGCTCCGGTGCGGGTCGACCCGTCGCTTGCGGATTTTCTCGAGACTGTGGACGACGGCTGGCTGCCCAGCCGCGGCTCGGCACGGCCGCACAGGCTGCGTTGGCGATTTCATTTGTGGGAGCGCGTAGATTCGATGTGCACACGCACCGTCAGGCTGGCGGCCATCCTGAGCTTGCTCGTTTCGCTCGGAAGCAGCGCAGCCCTGGCGCAGACCAGCGCCGCGCCTGTGCCCCTGATCCTGTCGAAGCTGCCGGCGCAGCATTCGTCGGCTTACAAGGCCCTCAAGGCTCTGGCCGGCAATCCGCAGGTTCAGTCTTTGCCCCTCAGCAAGAGCGAGGTCTGGTCGGTCCCCGCTGAGAAGGCCGACGCGTTGGTGCAAGCGTCAGGACGATACGGCGTGACGGTCCGCTCGCTCAACGAGCGCTCGGCGGCCGCAACCGCACCGCAACGCCGGACGCGCGGGCCGATCCCCGAAGCCTC
The DNA here is from genome assembly GCA_035253505.1 of Hyphomicrobiaceae bacterium. Lineage (GTDB taxonomy): Bacteria > Pseudomonadota > Alphaproteobacteria > Rhizobiales > Hyphomicrobiaceae > AWTP1-13. Next base: position 6,266 of record DATFCC010000247.1, on the reverse strand, counting down.
CCGAGAGCCGCGCGACGACTGGAATCAGATTTTTCGCCTCGCCCCTGCCGATGTGAGGATCAACGACAAGCAGAAGCAGATGATGGAGATCGCGAGCGCCTCCCGCGCAACGACGGGCGTGGGCATCATGGAGACGCCGCTGGCGCCGGTGATCGAGTATGCGCTGACCGCTCCGCAGGACCCACAAGCCCCCTCCAGCGCCTCGCCGAAGATCACCGTCGCCCTCAGCCGGGATACGGTGCTCACGATCCACCGCACGCGCGTGGAGGTCAGGCCCCGCTTGTGCATCTGGCACGGCGCGGTCGAAGGCACGAATGCGCCGGCCACGATCCTCTGGTGGCCCGACGGCAAGATGGCGGGCTCCGTTCAGCACCAGGGCCGCCTGTACTCGATCCGGCACCTGGGCGGCGAAATGCATGCGGTGGTCGAGTTGGCTGACGAGCGGATGCCCCAGGAACACGCTCCGGCACCGGCCGGGTCGCGCAGAAGCGATGCAACCTTGCAGGACGATCCGCTGGTCAAGCACGGCGACGCCAGCGCGTTGCGGCCGCCCAGGGACGCCTCTGCGAGCAAGAGCGCGGACGCGTCCGCCGGCAAGAAGTACAGCCAGGTTGCCCTATCCGCGCCCAGCGCAAAGGCGGCAGCGAAGCTGGCGAAGAGCGAAAAGCCGGCCGGGGCAGCCGGCGATGTCGTGATCGACGTGCTGGTGGCCTACACGAAGAAGGCCGCGAGCTACTATGCCGACGTGAAAAGGGAGTTGATCGATCTGGCGATCGAAGAAGGCAACGAGTCCTTCCGCCAGAGCGGCCTCGGGCAAGTCAAGCTCCGCCTCGTACACGCCTATCAGACCGACTACGTGGAGGAGGGCGCGGCCCACTTCGACCATGTGTGGCGCCTGGCGGACAAGGGTGACGGCTACCTGGAGGAGATCCACCCCTTGCGCGACAAGTATCGCGCGGACGTGGGCATCCTGGTCGTGGATGATGCCAAGGGTTGCGGCCTGGCCACGCGCGTCTATGCCGACGCCGACGAGGCGTTCGCGGTGGTGCACCACGAATGTGCGGCTTCGAGCTACACGCTGGCGCATGAGATCGGCCACCTGATCGGCGCCCGGCACGATCTCAACCTCGACAAGAGCCTGACGCCGTTTCCTTACGGCCACGGCTTCGTGAACGGCACCAAGTGGCGGGACATCATGAGCTACAAGGAGAGCTGCAACGGCTGCCCGCGCCTGCCCGTCTGGTCGAACCCCAAGGTGCTGGTGCGGGGTGAGCCGGCCGGCACGGCCGATCTCGACAATGCGCGCGTCATTGCCGAGCAGGCCGCGCGGGTCGCCGGTTTCCGGTGACGGGCAATCGGGCGGCGATGAGCAGCCACGGGGAGGGAGGCAGCAGATGCGACGCGCTCTGTGGCTGATTCCATCCCTGCTCCTGCTTGCATCGCCCGTATCCGCGCAAACGTCCGAGGCGTGGACCCGGTGCGTGAACGACAAGGGTACTCACGCCGCCGATGTCGTCATCGCCGCGTGCACCGCGGTGATCGTTGCCGGGACGGAGAGTAGGGCCGGCCTTGCCGTCGCGCACTTCAACCGGGCCAACGCCTACGAAAGCAAGGGCGACGCGAGCCGCGCCATCGCCGACTACGACAAGGCCATCGATCTCGATCCGGCGGATGCAGACAGCTACGTCAATCGGGGCGCAACCTACCGGGCCAGGGGAGATGTCGAGCGGGCCATCGCCGACTACAGCAGGGCCATCGAGCTGAAACCCAGGCATGTCCGCGCCTATGCCAATCGCGGCAACGCGCATCGCGACAAGGGCGACCTGGATGCGGCCATCGCCGACTACGACAGGGCGATCGATATCGATCCGAACATCGCGGATCTCTACCACAGCCGCGGCGTCGCCTACCGCGCCAAGGGCGACAACAACCGCGCCATCGCCGACTACGGCAAGGCGATCGCGATCGATCCCTCGTTTGCGGCGGCCTACGCCCAGCGCGGCTACGCCTATCGCAGCGCGGGGCAGCTCGATGCGGCGATCGCCGATCTGAGCAAGGCCATCGAGATCGGGCCGCGGGACGCCGATGCCTATAACAACCGCGGATACGCCTATCGCCGGAAGGGGCAACTGGAGCTGGCCATCGCCGATCTCGACAAGGCGATCGAGATCGACCCCCGGCTCGTGAACGCCTACAGCAACCGCGGCGCCGCCTACGAAAGCAGGGGCGAGTTCGACCGGGCCATCGCCGACTACAGCAAAGCCATCGAGATCGACCCCGCGAATGCCGACTACCACAATGGCCGCGCCTGGGCGCTCTACAAGGCGGGCAGGGCCCAACAGGCGCTCCCGGACGCCGACCGATCGCTTCAGCTCCGGCCGAACGACGCCAACACGCTCGACACGCGCGGGCACATCCTCGAGGCACTGGGGCGGCGCGAGGACGCCATCGCCGACTTCCGCCGTGCATTGGCGCGGGATCCCGGCATCAAGGACAGCCTCGCTGCGTTGAAGCGGCTCGGCGCCAACCCGTGAGGGCCGCGGGGCGCGGCCAGGCCGCTTGCATGATCCTGCGGGAAAAGGTCGTGCGCAGCGTTGTCCGCCATGCGGCGGCCTCCCTCGTGGCGGCACTGATGGCCTTCGGGGCGGTGGCCCAGCCTGCCGACCAGATGGCCGCCCACAAGCGCTACAAGGAGGCCGTCGGCGCCGGCAACTATAGGGCGGCTCTCATCGAAGCCGTTCAGCTCGAGCAGCTCGCCAAGCCGTATTCGAAGAGCCAACCCGGCCACTATGCGGACGTCCTGGTTCTGCTCGGCGAGGCCCACCTGGCATTGGGCTACTACCCCGAGGCGACCGACAACTTCAAGAGCGCACTGACCATGCGCGAGCACGTCCTCGGGCAGGCTCCGATCGATTTGGCCTGGACCATGTGCCTCCTCGGCGAAACCTACAGGCGGGTCGGCCGCAACGCCGAGGCGGAGCCCTTGCTTCGTCGCTCACTGGAGGCCTGGCAGCGCGCGACGGGCGACTATCACATCAGCATCGCCTGGACTCTGAACGGCCTCGGCACGATCGCATACGATGGCGGGCGATATGCCGAGGCGGAGGGGCTCTACGAGCACGCCATCAACATCAGCGCCGAGAACAACAACAAGGCGACCTATCTCAACAATCTTGCGACCGCTTATCTGAAGCAGGACCGCGACCAGGAGGCCGAGCAGCGGCTGAAGGCTGCTCTCGATATCCAGGAGAAGGTCCTCGGGGATGCTCATCCAGCCCTTGCACAGACGCTCAACAATCTGGCGGTGGCCTACCGCAAGCTTGGTCGCGCGGCGGAAGCCGAAGCCTACTCGAAGCGCGCTCTCGCCATGGTGGAGAAGACCTATGGCGACGGGCATCCAATCGTCGCCTCGACCCAGATGGCGCTGGCCAACACCTACAGCCAGCTCATGAATCGGCATTCCGATGCCGAGCAGCTCTACCAGAAGGCGCTCGCCATCCGCGAGAGCGTGTTCGGCCATGACCACTTGGAGGTCGCGGGCGTGCTCAGGGACCTTGCCGGCTCAAAGCTCGCGGCCGGGGATCTCTCCGGCGCTCTCGACGTCTCGCGCCGGGCCGTCGCCATCGTTTCCGAGCGGTTGAGCAAGGATACGCTCAGCGGCTCGGAGGCCCATGCGTCATTGCTGCGCCGCTACTTCGACCAGCGGCTCGAGTTGCTGGATCGGGCCAGCAGCGCGCGCCTGATCGGGCCTGAGGCGGCGGCCGAGAGCTTCGCCTTGGCCCAATGGGCGAACCACTCGCGGGCGGCGGTTGCCATCATCCAGATGGCGGCACGCTTCGGAGCCGGCACGGGCGCCCTCGCCGGCGTGGTGCGGGAACAGCAGGATGCCTCATCGGAACGGCGATCCCTCGACCGGAGCCTGTTTGCCGAGCTCGTGAGCTCGACCGATCGCCCCGATCAGAAGCGGATCGACGCCCTGCGTCGCCGGATATCGGACCTCGACGCGCGGATCGAGAGGCTCAACACGAGGCTCGGAGCCGAGTTTCCGCGCTACCAGGAGCTGGTCCAGCCCAAGGGCATCACGTTGGAGAAGGCGCAGGAGCTGATCGGCGCCGACGAGGCGCTGCTGACCTACCATATCGCCAATGAGGAGATCTACGGATTCGCCCTGACGCACGATGGATTTGCGCGTGAGAGGATCCTGCTGAGCGCGAGCGCGCTGGCGCAGAGGATCTCGGAGTTTCGCCGCGGCCTGGAGGTTCGCGTCGTCGAGGCCGTCGAAAGATCATCCCCGGCGCGAGAGGAAGCGAGCAAGGATCCCTTCTTCGATGCCGGCAAGGCACACGCACTCTACATGCTTCTCGTCGCCCCGTTCGGCGAGCTGATTGCGGGCAAGAAGCACCTCCTCATCGCGCCCTCGGGAGCGCTGACCGCGCTGCCTTTCCATCTGCTGGTCACGCAGGAGCCTCCTTTCAACGTCCCCGCGATCAAGACGGCCAGGGACTTCGCGGCCTACCGCGACGTCGAGTGGCTCATCAGGCGTCACGCCATCACCGTCCTCCCGTCGGTTGCCAGCCTGAACGCGCTGCGACAGGTCTCGAGCGCCACCAAGGCGCCCAAGGCGATGGTCGGCTTCGGCGATCCGGTGTTCGACCACCCCGACAAGAGGCCGGTCGCTTCCTCGAAGGCGAAGGATACGGGTATCGATCTCGTCAAGCTCGGCCAGACCCTGCCGCGCCTCGAGGAAACCGCCCGCGAGCTCAAGGGCGTGGCTGAACGGCTGGGCCGCTCCGCGAGTGCCATTCACCTGCGGGCATCGGCGAGCGAGGCCGCCGTCAAGCGCCTGCCGCTCGCCCAGTACCAGGTCGTCTACTTCGCGACGCACGGCCTGTTCGCGGGCGAGGTGAAGGGCCTCGAGGAGCCTGCACTCGTGCTGACGCTGCCGAGGGTCCCTACCGAGCTCGACGATGGCCTGCTGACGGCCGGCGAGGTTGCACAGCTCAGGCTGGACGCCGACTGGGTGGTTCTCTCCGCGTGCAACACCATCGCCGGCGACAAGCCGGGCGCGGAAGCGCTTTCGGGCCTGGCGCGCGCCTTCTTCTACGCCGGCGCCCGCGCCCTGCTGGTCTCCCACTGGGCCGTGGACTCGGAAGCGGCCACCCGGATCACCACGGCGACCTTCGGCTTCATGAAGCGAAAGCCCTCGGTCGGTCGCGCCGAGGCGTTGCGCCTCGCCATGCTCGAATTCATGAACGACAGCTCCCAGCCCGCGAATGCATACCCCGCGATCTGGGCGCCTCTGCAAGTGGTCGGCGAAGGTGCAACACGCCCCAACTGACGCCGGAGCCGAGGCCGCTCGCGCGGGCGCCATGCGAAGGCTCGGCATGCTGCTGCTGATTGCGCTCGTGTGTCTGCTGCTGCCCGGCAATGCAGGCGCCGATCACATGGCGGACGGCGTGCCGCTTCCCGAAGACGCCAAGATCGCCGCGCTCTCCGCCACGGCGCCTGCGAACCATCAGCGCTTTCTCGGCGCATGGATCGGCGCATGGGAGGACGCGATCCGCCATGTGCTCATCGTCGAGAGCATCCGGCCGAACGGCGAGGCACAGGTCGTCTACGCGGTGGGCGACAACCCGTGGGCCGATACCGCCGGCGCCTGGCGCCGCCACACCGCCAGGGTAACGGGCGACGTCCTGCGCATCTCGAAGTCCTTCACCGCCAGCTACAAGCTCGACGGCGACAACAGGCTGATCGGAACCTGGCAGCGAGGGACGAGCCGTGCCCTCGCCAAGCTGGCGAAGACGGATCTTGATCTGGTGATGCGCGACGGCGCACGCCTGCCCTGGAGTTCGACCAGCGTCGAGTTCCTGATGCTCGACACGGCGCTCCACGAGGACGGCAAGCCAATTCGGCTGGAGACGGTGCTCTACAAGCCCAATCGCCAAGGGCCATTTCCCCTGCTGGTGTTCAATCACGGCGCCACGCACAACGGAAGAGACCCCAGGAAGTTTCGCGACACCTGGACCAGCTTCATGCTGGCGAGCGCATTCGTCGACAAGGGTGTGATGGTGGCGTTCCCGCAGCGGCGGGGACGCGGGCGGTCGGAGGGATTGTATGACGAGGGCTTCGCACGCGACCGCAGGCAGGGCTACTCCTGCGACCGCGCGCGGTCGCAGCGGGGGCTCGATCGGGGCCTTGCCGATATCGAAGCGGCGGTCGCGGTGCTCCGCCTGCGGCCGGACGTGAGGGGCGGACCGATCCTGATC
>DATFCC010000246.1:0-3370 GCA_035253505.1 Hyphomicrobiaceae bacterium | reverse complement strand
CTCGGAAGTGTCGGCGCTCTTGGGCCGCATCCCTTCCGCGGTCGGCTATCAGCCGACGCTGGCCACCGACATGGGCGCCCTGCAGGAACGCATCACCACCACGCAGAAGGGCTCGATCACCTCGGTGCAGGCCATCTACGTGCCCGCCGACGACCTGACCGACCCGGCGCCGGCCACCTCGTTTGCCCACCTCGATGCCACCACGGTGCTCGACCGCGACATCGCTGCCAAGGGCATCTACCCGGCCGTCGATCCGCTCGGCTCGACGTCGCGCATCCTTGAGCCGCGCGTCGTGGGCGAGGAGCACTATCAGGTGGCACGCCAGGTCCAGGCGATCCTGCAGCGCTACAAGTCCCTGCAGGATATCATCGCCATTCTGGGCATGGACGAGCTGTCGGAAGACGACAAGCTGGCCGTGGCGCGCGCCCGCAAGATCGAGCGCTTCCTGTCGCAGCCGTTCCACGTGGCGGAGGTTTTCACCGGCTCGCCGGGCAAGCTCGTATCGATCCAGGATACGATCAAGGGCTTCAAGGGATTGTGTGCGGGCGACTACGACCATCTGCCCGAGCAGGCGTTCTACATGGTGGGCACCATTGACGAGGCCATCGCCAAGGCGGAGAAGCTTGCCGAGGCGGCATAACACAAGGGAGAGAGGGCATGGCAGGGTCGGGCAAATTCGGGAGCTGCTGCGAAATCCTGAAAGATGTGATCGAAAGCGACGAGTTCGAGCCGCTGATCGCCGAGGACGACGACGGCGTGCTGTACATGTCGATCGGCATGGTCGATCCCGAGAAGGACGACGATCCGAACATGGTGGACCACCCGGTGTTCTTCTGCCCGTTCTGCGGCAAGCCGGTGCAGACGGCGGACGAAGTCGACGCCAAGGTCAAGTCCTGAAGCGCCGCGGGAAGGCTGAGCGAGAGCGGGAATGGCAGGCACGTTCAAGTTCGAGTTGGTGACGCCCGAGCGCATCGCCCTGTCCGAGGATGCGGACCGGGTGGTGGTGCCCGGCATCGAGGGCAGCTTCACCGTTCTGGCCGGCCATGCACCGGTGATCTCGGTGTTGCGGCCGGGGATGATCGACGTGACGCTGCCGGACGCGCGCACGACCAGCATCTATGTCGGCGGCGGCTTCGCGGAAGTCGATGCCGAGCACGTCACGGTGCTGGCTGAGAAGGCCTACGACGTGAGCGAGATGGATTCCGAGACCATCTCCAGTGAGCTCGAGCAGGCGGAGGCCGACCTTGCCTCCGCTGCCAGCGACGCGGCGCGGCTCGCGGCATCGTCGGCGGTCGAGCGCTTGCGCGCCCTGCAGAAGTAGCGTGCGCATTGCCGCATCGCCCGCGGCCGAGCGTCTCACGCCGGCGCGGTGGTCTTTCTGTGATCGAAGCGATCCTGCCGCTTGTGGCGCCGGCGCCGGTAGAAGGCGTGCGGCGACGCTTCCACATTGAACACCCACAGGCGGTAGATCCCGCGCAGGACGATGGCCACGATGACGGCGTGGAAGGTCGCGAAAACCACCTCGCTCAGCACGCCATCGGCGACAGGATCGATGTTGTCGAGCAGTCCCGGGACGCGCAGCAGCACGTAGAAGATGAGCGGGATGTTGAGCGCCGCCTGCTCGGCCAGCGTCAGCACGATTTTCACCGCCGACGCGGACTGGTGGTTGTTGATGATGTTGAGGGCGATCTGCAGCGACGCGAACGCCAGCACGACGTAGGTCGACCAGTAGAAGAAGTTGAACACCGCGCGCACGGCGCGCTTGCGGAAGGTGTCCTGGCTGATCTGGTCGCGGTCCCACTTCTCGATCTTGCCGTCGAGCCACCATGCGAACCAGGTTCTCCAGCGCTTGGGGCACAGCCTGAAAGCGAGGTTGGACAGCTTGTCCATGTGGGTCGTGTAGATGATGCCGCTCAGGAAGGCGCCGAGCGCGATGACGGACAGCCATAGCAGGGCTTGCGGCCATTCCGGCAACCCGAGCGTGTCGCTGAGGTACTGGAACACCCGGCGCATCGACTGCGAGCCCATCATCTCGAAGATCGGGAAGAGCGCGGTGAGGAGCCACAGGCTCGTGAAAATGCCGGTGACGGCCCAGGAGATGGCGAGGATGACGCGCGGCCCGGCGATGAGCGCGTTGCGGCGCACCTCGTCCTTGACCGCCGACCAGACCTCGCGCACCGCGCTCGCCGACCGGAGGCTGGTCTTCGGGTTCTCGACGGGGAGTGCCAGCGCATCGCTCTGGAACAGCAGCTCCGGGTTGCTCAGCACGGGCTTGCCGGATTTGGCCGGCACCACGAAATCGGCGGCGAAGATGGCATCGCGGAACTGGATGACGAAGCGGCCCGTGAAGCGCACGTAGGGCAGATGCTTGTGCTTCAGCCGCGCGATGACGAATTGCCTGTGCTCGTCCTCGTCGAGGAAATGCCACACGGCGCCGAGCGCCAGGCAGCGCTCGCCGCAGCCGGAGGCTCCGGTTGCCGCCGGCGCGTCGATGGCGATGTCGGAGGCCCCCAACGGCACCGCGAACTGCGTGGCGCTGCCCTCGTTGAGGTTCGCCAGGAGCGCATCTTCCTTGGGCGTGAAGGCGTAATAGAAGTTGAGATAGTCGAGGACGTTCCTGGGTGAGAGCCGCAGGCCGAACACCTGGTTCGCGCGCTCGACGGTGCCCGCGGCGTTGGCGAGCGGCTCGAGCCGGGCGATGGTCCCGCTGCGCTGTCGCACGCGCACCAGGAAGTACATGCGCATGCCGACGGCAGAAGGGCGCGCGGCAGGCGCAAGATGGGCCAGCCACGTGTTGCGATAGAAGGGAAGCTTGGCCCCGCGCAGCAGCCAGGCCTCGTTATCTGCGGCCTCGGCAGAGCGGTGATGTTGCACGACGTGGGCGCGGATGCGCGCCTCCAGGTCAGCCTCCAGAACGGTGAACTCTCGCGACATCGGCCGTCCCACGGTATGTCCGTGGTAGAATATATGCTATTTTGGCATATTTATGCCAATGAGAGTCCCGCTCTCGCGCATTCCGTAGGACGACGTGCGTGCGCCTGAGATTCGGCCCAATTCGAGGTTCCATGGCTTGGATTGTCCGGAACGGACGCCGAAGGCAGCGCGCGCATCGGCGGACGCGGCGCGGCCGCTCCGATTTGTGCGCTACGCGGCGTGCTTCCCGAACGTCTCGAGCACCTGCGTGTAGACCTGCCGCTTGAAGGGCACGATCAGAGCCGGAAGCTCAGCGGCCGCCGCCCAGCGCCAGGCGTCGAATTCCGCTTTGCGGCCGCCGCGCGGGGCGATGTCGATCTCGCGATCGCGCCCGGTGAAGCGCATGGCGAACCATTTCTGCCGCTGGCCGCGGTAGCGGCCCTTGAGCGCGACGCCG
>DATFCC010000245.1:0-2083 GCA_035253505.1 Hyphomicrobiaceae bacterium | reverse complement strand
CGGTGACGCCATGGCGATCAAGCAGCTTGTCCTCGTTGTGCTCATCCCATTCGAACTCCGGCAACCACCGGTATGGCATCCGGCCAATCTCACTGCAATCGACAACCGAGCCAGTATAGCCCGGAGATATACATCGTCAAGTGCATCGCTGCTGGGGACAGGAATTGGCGCCGCCGAAGGCCATGATTCGAGAGTCGGCCGTTCCCCAGAGACGCCTCGCCGCTTCATCGCAATTCAACCGGGCCTGCCACGGCTCCGGGCGCAGCGGTTCTCAGCTCCTGATACGCAGTAAGGACTTCGATGTCGCGCGGGTGCTGGGGCCCGGCCACTGAGACACATGCCTGTCAGCGCATGAGCTGTTCGCCCGCCTCGATGGTGCGGAGCCGACACTCCACCGGCGAGGCCGGTACATCACCCAGCCCTAATCGACTCGCGACCTACCCTTCGGCACCGGGACGACTCTTGCCCTCCGCCTCGCGCGCCTTCGGGCCCTCTTGACCGAACACGATCAAGGCCAGGACACCGACCACGATGGCCGAGTCGGCGATATTGAACGACGGCCAGCGCATCGCACCCAGCCCAGTGTCGATGAAGTCGGTCACCAGCCCGTCCGGCAGACGGTCCAGCACATTGCCGAAGGCACCGCCGATGATCAGGCCGAGCGGCAGGGTGCGCCGCCACCCTGCGCCAGAGCGGAACAACCGGACCAGCCAAACGGTGAGGGCAATCCCAATCAACGCGGTGAGCCACACCACCAAGTCGCCGCTGTTCGCCAGCATCCCGAACGCGACACCGCTGTTGAACCCAAGGCGCAGCTGCAGAACGTTGCCAACGATGGCAACGGCTGCCCCGGGCTCAAGCGCCGATTGCGCGGCCCCCTTGGAGGCGACGTCCGCGATCAGGACGACAGGGGCCGTGGCGAGAGCTACCAGTCGGCCGAGGGCCATATCCCGGCGAGAAGCCCCGGGCGCATCGACGTGGTCAGCCGCATCCGATGGGCTCATCCGGTCGGCCTCGGTGCCAGGAACCGTCATGCGCGCCAGACGCGCAGGCCGTTGCCTACCGCCAGGAGCTCAGCCACCTCGTGCACGGTGACGGCAATTGCGATCGTGAACAACCCGATCGCAGCGCCGGGGATGAGCACTGCCAGCAGCACCAGCGAGAACGCCACGTTCTGACGTGACACCGAGCGGGCCTTGCGCCCGAGCCGCAGGGCAAATGCTGCCTGCTCGAGGTCGTCGCCCATCAGCGCCACGTCGGCGGCCTCGATCGCTGCATCGGTCCCAGCGGTGCCCATGGCGATCCCCACGGTGGCCTGAGCCAGCGCCGGAGCGTCGTTCACGCCATCGCCGACCATGGCCACCTCGCCGTACTTGCTTTCGAGCTCACGAATGGCGGTCACCTTGTCCTGCGGGCGTAGGCCGGCGCGCACGTCATCGATGCCGAGCTCCGCGGCGATCGCAGCCGCAGTGTGGGGATGGTCCCCGCTGAGCATCACGATGCGCCGCACGCCCAGCCGATGCAGCGCGTCGATGGCAGCGCGGGCGTTGGGACGTATCTGGTCGCGGATGGCGATGAGGCCAATGATGGCGGGCGGTTCCGACGCGTCGCTGCTGTGCTGTCCAACGAGCACGACTGTCTTGCCTTGCGTGCGGAGCTGGTCGGCGGCCTCGATGGCCTGCGCCGGAACGGTGCCGCCGAGCTCAGCGAACAAATCCGGGCTGCCAACGTAGGCCGTCCGGCCGTCGAGCTCGACGCGAGCCCCTGCGCCGGTGAGCGCCTCGAAGCCGTGCGAAGGCAGGACTGGCGCACCCTTCGCGTCGGCGGCTTCCACGATGGCCCGCGCGAGCGGGTGTTCTGACATGCGCTCGACTGCGCCGGCGACCGCAAGGATCTGCCCGGGCGAGCCGCCGTCGAGCGGCACAACGTCGGTCACCGCCGGTCGGCCCAAGGTCAAGGTCCCAGTCTTGTCAACGGCCAACACCCGGATGCGGCCGAGGTTCTCGAGGTGGATGCCGCCCTTGATCAGGACCCCACGCCGGCCGCCGCTACCGATGCCGGCGGCCATGGCCACCGGGGTCGA
>DATFCC010000244.1:0-2726 GCA_035253505.1 Hyphomicrobiaceae bacterium | reverse complement strand
CGACATCTCCGGCTGTTTCCTCGGACGGGGCACCGAGCACGTCGATACCACGCTGGTGGTCGATCATGCGGTGCCGGGCTGCCAGAGCCGAGAGCTGTTCAAGGGGGTGCTCACCGACCGCGCACGCGGGATCTTCCAGGGCAAGGTCATCGTGCGCCCCGACGCACAGAAGACCGACGGCAAGCAGATGGCGCAGGCCCTGATGCTGTCGCCCGACGCCGAGTTCGACTCCAAGCCCGAGCTCGAGATCCACGCCGACGACGTCGTGTGCGGGCACGGCGCCACGGCAGCCGAGATCGACGAGGACATGCTGTTCTACCTGCGCGCGCGCGGCATCCCGGTGGCGGAGGCGCGTGCGCTGCTGATCGAAAGCTTCATCGGTGAGGCCATCGACAAGGTCGCGGACGAGGACCTGCGCGCGGCGCTGTCGGGCATCGCTAAGCGCCGGCTCTCCGGCCTCTCGGCCGCGCAGACCTAGGCGCCGCGCAAGGCGGCGGCGGAGAACGCACATGACGGCAATGATGAAAGGCACCGACGCTGCGGCCGCGGCCGCCTACGACGTCGAGCGCATCCGCGCCGACTTCCCGATCCTGGCGCGCCAGGTTCACGGCAAGCCGCTGGTCTATCTCGACAACGGCGCCTCGGCGCAGAAGCCGCTGGCCGTGCTGGAGACGATGGACCACGTCTATCGCAACGAATACGCCAACGTGCACCGCGGCCTGCACTTCCTCTCCAATGCCGCCACCTCTCGCTACGAGGAGGCGCGCGAGAGCGTGCGTCGCTTCCTCAATGCGCCGAGCGTCGAGGAGATCATTTTCACGCGCAACCTGACTGATGGCGTCAACCTCGTCGCCAGCTCGCTGGGGATGGGCTTCAAGGCGGGCGACGAGATCATCATCTCGATCATGGAGCATCACTCCAACATCGTGCCCTGGCACTTCCACCGCGAGCGCAAGGGCTGCGTGCTGAAGTGGGCACCGATCTCGGACGACGGCGAGTTCCTGCTCGACGAGTTCGAGAAGCTGCTCACGCCGCGCACCAGGATCGTGGCGATCACGCACATGTCGAACGTGCTGGGCACCGTCGTGCCGGTCAAGGAGGTCGTGCGGATGGCGCACGCCCGCGGCATCCCCGTGCTCCTCGACGGCGCCCAGGCCGCCGTGCACATGCCCATCGACGTGCAGGACCTCGACTGCGACTTCTACGCCTTCACTGGCCACAAGACCTACGGGCCGTCCGGCATTGGCGTGCTCTACGCCAAGCGCAAGCACCTCGACGCCATGCCGCCCTACCAGGGCGGCGGCGACATGATCGAGAGCGTGCACACCGACCGCATCACCTACGGTGCGCCGCCCCACAAGTTCGAGGCCGGGACGCCGGCCATCGTGCCGGCGATCGGCCTCGGCGCCGCGCTCGACTACATGATGAAGGTGGGCCGCGACCGCATCGCCCGCCACGAGGCGGACCTGAAGGACTACGCCCACGCCCGCCTGCGCGAGCTCAACTGGCTCAAGGTGTACGGCCACGCCAGGGACAAGGGCGCCATCGTCTCCTTCGGCATCGACGGCCTGCACCCGCACGACATCTCGACCATCATCGACCGCTCGGGCGTGGCCGTGCGGGCCGGGCACCACTGCGCCCAGCCGCTGATGGAGCGCCTGGGTGTCACCGCCACGTGCCGCGCCTCGTTCGGCATGTATAATACCCGCGCCGAGGTGGACGCCCTGGCCGAGGCCCTGATCAAGGCGCGCAGCTTTTTCGGGTAAGGACGCGCGCGCCTGAGCCGCAATCCATGTTGGGTCATCGCTTACGCTTGGCCCAACCTACAAGGCAAACGCGTGGAGCTGACCATGGACGAAAAGGCAGCCACCGGCACTGCGATCGCCGAAGCCCGGCGCGCTGCAGCGGAGCCCGGCTCATCGATCCCGCCGGAGGAGCTGGAGCAGCTCACCGCCGACATCGTTGCTGCGCTCAAGACCGTGTACGACCCGGAAATCCCCTCTGACATCTACGAGCTCGGCTTGATTTACAAGATCGACGTCGACGACGAGCGCAACGTTGCCATCGAAATGACGCTGACCGCGCCCGGCTGTCCGGTCGCCGGCGAGATGCCGACGTGGGTTGAGAACGCGGTCGCCTCGGTGGCCGGCGTGGGCCAGGTGTCGGTCAAGCTCACCTTCGACCCGCCCTGGGACAAGGACCGCATGTCCGACGAGGCCAAGCTGGCCCTCGGCATGTTCTGACCGCCACGGAGCGGCCAGGGTCAGAGAGCGATCCAGCCTCAATGCCGCGCGAGTGGCCTGACCCTCGACTAGCGGGGGTCAGACCCCTCGCCACCAACGTGGCGAATCTCATCGCAACGAGCGCGCGAGGGGTCTGACCCCGAGCTAAGGTCTTTCCGATCCAGGTAGAATCGCCGGTTTCAACGACGGAGTCATCCCGGGGCTTGGCCCCGGGATCCAGCTCTCAGCACGTTCCAGCGCTCGAGGCACTTTGGATCCCGGCAACACGCGGAACAAGTCCGAGTGCAGGCAAGTGCCGGATGACCGTCGAGTTTGGATCAACGGTTCCATCTCATTCAGAAGCGCCCTAGATCGCGGGCCGCCGTCCTGACCAGGGTCGCGCCTCTTCGAACAGCGCGGCGATGCGCAGGAGGCGCGCATCCTCGCCGCGCCGGCCGACGAGCTGGATCGCCATCGGCAGGCCGTCGCTGTGGAAGCCGCAGG
>DATFCC010000243.1:0-6565 GCA_035253505.1 Hyphomicrobiaceae bacterium | reverse complement strand
TGTCGATGGCCGGGAACACGCGCTTGTCCGACACCTTGCGGTCGAGCACGATCTCGGAGTTGCCGGTTCCCTTGAACTCCTCGAAGATCACCTCGTCCATGCGGCTGCCGGTATCGATCAGCGCCGTGGCGATGATGGTGAGCGACCCGCCCTCCTCGATGTTGCGCGCGGCGCCGAAAAAGCGCTTGGGCCTTTGCAGGGCATTGGAGTCGACGCCGCCCGTCAGCACCTTGCCCGAGCTCGGCACCACCGTGTTATAGGCGCGGCCCAGGCGCGTGATGGAGTCCAGCAGGATAACCACGTCGCGCTTGTGCTCGACGAGGCGCTTGGCCTTCTCGATCACCATCTCGGACACCTGAACGTGGCGCGTCGCCGGCTCGTCGAAGGTCGATGAGATCACCTCGCCCTTCACCGAGCGCTGCATGTCGGTCACCTCCTCGGGCCGCTCGTCGATCAGCAGCACGATCAGGTAGCACTCGGGATGGTTGGCGGTGATGGAGTGGGCGATGTTCTGCAGCAGCACCGTCTTGCCGGTGCGCGGCTGCGCCACGATCAACGCGCGCTGCCCCTTGCCGAGCGGCGAGACGATGTCGATGACGCGCGGCGAGAGGTCCTTCACCGTCGGGTCTTCGATCTCGAGCTTCAACCACTTGGTGGGGTAGAGCGGCGTCAGGTTGTCGAAGTGCACCTTGTGGCGCTGCTTGTCGGGGTCCTCGAAGTTGATCTTGTTGACCTTGAGCAGCGCGAAATACCGCTCGCCGTCCTTGGGGCTGCGGATCTGGCCCTCGACGGTATCGCCCGAGCGCAGCGCGAAGCGCCGGATCTGGGAGGGCGACACGTAGATATCGTCAGGCCCCGGAAGATAATTGGCGTCGGGCGAGCGCAGGAAGCCGAAGCCGTCCTGCAGCACCTCGACCACGCCGGTGCCGATGATCTCGGTCTCCTTGGCGGCGAGCTGCTTGAGAATGGCGAACATCAGCTCCTGCTTGCGCATGGCGCTGGCGTTCTCGACCCCGGTCTCCTCCGCGAAGCTCAACAGCTCCGTCGGCGTTTTGACCTTGAGGTCCTGGAGTTTCATCTCCTTGACTACGTCTTGCATAAGAAAGTCTCCGGATGAGCTGCGCGCCTGGCTCGAGGTGGGAAGGGTAGTGAGATGCGCGAAGCCGGAAGGTAGGGAGGGATGCCGAATGGCGTTCCGGAAGCGTCCGGCTCCCGGCACGCGCTTGGCGCGGCGATCGGGAGCCCATCCGCCTGCCTTTGCACGGCCGCGGATGGTGACGGCGCACATATAGCAAGTTTCGCGAGGAATAAAAAGGCACTACCGCAAAGATTTCGCCGGGTGAGCAGGATACCCCGGCGCCTCAGAACGGCTTCACCACCACCAGGATGACGATGCCCATCATCAACAGGGTGGGGACCTCGTTGGCGAGGCGGTAGAAGCGCTCGTCATGATCGTTGGCGTCGGCGGCGAAGGCCTTGCGCCACAGCCCCAAGGCATGGTGATAGCCGGTCAGTAGCACGACCAACACGAATTTGGCCGCCAGCCAGCGGTCATGCAGCATGCCCTGTCCCCAGGCCAGCAGCGGCCCGGTGATCCACACAACGATCATGGCCGGGTTCATGATGAGGCGCAGCAGCCGCCGCTCCATCACCTTGAAGGTCTCCGACTGGGCCGAGCCCGCCTCGGCCCGGCAGTGGTACACGAACAGGCGCGGCAGGTAGAGCAGGCCCGCCATCCAGGAGATCACGGCGATGACGTGCAGCGCCTTCAGCCACAACATCATGGGCCTCGCCGCACCAGCTCGACGAGGCGCGCCACGTGCTCGGGTGGTGTTTGGGGCACGATGCCGTGGCCCAGGTTGAAGATGAAGGGGCGCGCGGCGAGGGCCGCCAGGATATCCGCCACGCGTCGCTCGAGGGCTTCGCCACCGGCCGCCAGCAGCAGCGGATCGAGATTGCCCTGGACCACGGCACGGGGGGCGAGCTCCCTGGCCGCTAACTCCAGGGACATGCTCGTGTCGCATCCCACCCCGTCGATCCTGGTTGCCGTGATGTAGGCCGCCGATAGTGCACCCGCGCCGCGCGCAAAACCGATGACAGGCACTGCGGGATGGCGCGCCTTCAGCCGCTCCACGATCTGCCGGGTGGGCGCGATGACCCAGCGCCGGAACTGCTCGTCGGACAGGCTGCCGGCCCACGTGTCGAAGATCTGCACGAGGTCGGCGCCAGCCTCGATCTGGCCGGCCAAGTAGTCGACGGAGGCCTCGACCAGCAGGTCGATGAGCCGCCGGAACCCCTGCGGGTCCCGGTAGGCCCACAACCGAGCATCCGCCTGATCGGCACTGCCCTGCCCTCCCACCATGTAGGTTGCCACCGTCCAGGGCGCGCCACAGAAGCCGATCAGCGCAGTTTCGCCCGGCAGCTTCTCACGCACCCTCGCGACGGTCTCGCAGACGCGGGCGAACTTGGGCCGAGTCGCGTCCAGGCTCAAGCGGGCGAGATCGGCTTCGTCGCGGATGGCATCGAGCCGCGGGCCCTCGCCCTCGACGAAGCGCACGCCCTGGCCGAGCGCGTCGGGTACCAGGAGGATGTCGGCGAACAGGATGGCGGCATCGAAGCCGAAGCGGCGGATCGGCTGCAGCGTCACCTCGGCGGCAAGCTCCGGCGAGTAGCACAGGGCGAGGAAGTCGCCCGCGCGCGCCCGCACCGCCCTGTACTCGGGCAAGTAGCGTCCGGCCTGGCGCATCAGCCAGATCGGCGGCGGCGTCAGGGCCTCACCGGCAAAGACGCGCAGGAGCCGGCGCTCGCGGGCCGCATCCGGGACGACCATCAGGACTCCAATTCAAGAATCTAGATTTGAGTCTGTTGTTATGACTCTTAGGGGCTGCGTTGCGATGATCCGCCGCTGTCCCCAGGTTTTCAAGCGCTTGCCAGGTCGCGCGGGCCAAGCCGCAAGATGTCGCGGTGCCGTCCCGGATTTCTACCATGGTTGCGGAAGCGATTGGCGACCTTGGTAAATCCCGGACGGCCGCGCGCCCGCCGCGGCTGACATCCTGTGGAGCGGCGACGAACGAACGCGGCATGCGCGCCTCGTCCCCGGGGACAGGCTTCGCGCCGAAAACCCATCCCGGCGGGTCATGTTGTGGACGGTTTTGTGGAAAGCGGCACAGCCCGGCGGGACAAGCGGCGCCGCGGCTTGGCAGCCGTGGAGAACTCTGGTCTTTATCCACAGATGGCCAACCTGCTGCCCAGCTACTTCCATCTGCATCTGATCTCGGATGCCACCGGCGAGACCTTGACCACCATGGCCAAGGCGGCGGCGGTGCAATACTCGCAGGTGCGGCCCATCGAGCATGTGCATCCGCTGGTGCGTACGCAAAAGCAGCTCGACCGTGTCCTGAAGGAGGTCGAGCAGTCGCCCGGCATCGTGCTGTATACCATCGTCAAGAGCGAGCTGATCGAGGCCATCGAGCGGCGCTGCCGAGAGCTCAAGGTGCCGAGCCTGCACGTGCTGCAGCCGATCATGCGCGTGTTTGAATCCTATCTGGGCGCCCCGCAGACGCCGGTGGTGGCGGGCCAGCACATGGTGGATGCGGACTACTTCCGCCGCATCGAGGCGCTCAATTTCGCCATGGCCCACGATGACGGCCAGCTCCCGCAGGACCTGAACACGGCCGACATCATCCTGCTCGGCATCTCGCGCACCTCCAAGACGCCGACCAGCATCTATCTCGCCCAGCGCGGCTACAAGACCGCCAACCTGCCGCTGGTGCCCGGCATCGACCTGCCGCCGGCCCTCACCGAGCCGCACAGCGCGTTCGTGGTCGGGCTCGTGGCCAGCCCCGAGCGCATCGCCGAGATCCGGCGCAACCGGGTGCGCCTGCTCGCCGACCGCGACCTCGACGACTATGTCGACCGCGCCCAGATCACCAACGAGCTCACCTATTCGCGCCGGCTCTGCGCCAAGTACGGCTGGCCGGTGATCGACGTGACGCGGCGATCGATCGAAGAGACGGCCGCCACCATCGTCCGCCTGTTGCACGACCGGCAGGAAGCGGCGGCCGGCGAGGACCTGCGCGAGACCGGCGATGGCTGAGAGTATCCGCCTTCCGCTGGTGCTGGCGTCGGCCAGCCCGTTCCGGCGCCGCATGCTGGAGCAGGCCGGGCTGGCCTTCGAGGTTGCGGCCGCGGACGTCGAGGAGGGCGCCATCAAGCATGCGCTGCTGCGTGCCGGATCGAAGCCCGCCGCCATCGCGCAGGCGCTGGCGGTGGCCAAGGCGGAGGCTGTCAGCGCGCGGCGGCCCGAGGCCCTGACCATCGGCGCCGACCAGGTGCTGTCGCTCGGCGGCGAGCTTTTCAACAAGCCGGCAAGCCTGGCCGAGGCGCGCGGGCAACTGCTGCGCCTGCGCGGAAGATCGCACCATCTGTTGACGGCGGCAGCGTTGGCAACCGGTGGGAAAGCGGTGTGGCAACATGTGGAGGGTGCCAGCCTGCAGATGCGCGCGTTCTCCGATGCCTGCCTCGCCACCTACCTGCGCCGCATGGGCGACCGGGTGCTGGCCACGGTCGGCGCCTACGAGATCGAAGGCCTCGGCGCCCAGCTCTTCGAGCGCATCGAGGGCGACACCTTCACCATCATCGGCCTGCCGCTGCTGCCCCTCCTGGCCGAGCTCAGGTCGCGCGGAGCAATCGAGGCATGAGCACGCGCCACGCCTGCATCGTCGGCTGGCCGGTGGAGCACTCGCGCTCGCCGATGATCCACAATTTCTGGCTCGAGAAGCACGCCATCGACGGCAGCTACACGCGCCGCGCGGTGCCGCCGGGCGAGGAGGCAGGCTTTTTCGCCGCCCTCCGCAACGAGGGCCTGGCCGGCTGCAACGTCACCCTTCCGCACAAGCAGGCGGCGCTGGCCGCTGCCGAGGTGGCGACGGACGACGCGCGGGCCGTCGGCGTCGCCAACACGCTGTGGCTGGAGGATGGGCGGCTGCATGCCGACAACACCGATGGCGCCGGCTTCGTGCAGCATTTGCAGGCGAGCGTGCCGGCGTTCGCACCGGCCAGGGCTGCGGTGAGCATTCTCGGCGCCGGCGGCGGCGCGCGCGGCGTCATCCATGCCCTGCTGCGTGCCGGTGTGCCGGAGGTGCGCCTCTTCAACCGCACGCGCGATCGCGCGGACGCGGTGGCCCGGCATTTCGGCGCGCGCGTGAGGGCGCACGACTGGGGCGAACGTCAGGATCGTTCCCGCGATGCCGGCCTTCTCATCAACGCGACATCGCTCGGCATGCGCGGCTCGGGCGATCTGGACATGCCGCTGGCGCAGCTCGCCGATGACTGCGTCGTCGCCGATCTCGTCTACGTGCCGCTGGAAACGCCGCTGCTGGCGGCGGCGCGGGCGCGCGGGCTGCCTGCCGTGGACGGCCTCGGCATGCTCCTGCATCAGGCGGTGCCGGGCTTCCAGCGCTGGTTCGGGATCAGGCCCGAGGTCACTCCGGAGTTGCGCGCCCTGCTGGTTGCGGACATCGAGAAGCGCTGATGCTCATCGTCGGCCTCACCGGCTCCATCGGCATGGGCAAGTCCACGGTTGCGACACGGCTGCGCGCCCTGGGTCTGCCCGTGTGCGATGCCGATGCGGAGGTGCACAAGCTCTATGAGGGCGCCGCCGTGGCGCCGATCGAGGCGGCCTTTCCCGGCACCACTGGCGAGGGCAAGGTGGATCGCCAGAAGCTGGCCGCCGCCCTGCTGGCCGATCCGTCCGGCTTCAAGCGCCTGGAAGCGATCGTGCATCCCCTGGTGTTCGAGGCGGAGCGCAATTTTCTTCGCGCCGAGGCAGCCCGCGGGAAAGCGGCGGCCGTGCTCGAAATCCCGCTGCTTTACGAGACCGGTGGCGAGCGGCGGGTCGACTGCGTCATCGTCTGCAGCGCCTCCGCCGAGGCGCAGCAGGCCCGTGTCCTCCAGCGCCCGGGGATGACAGCGGAGAAGCTTGCCCAGCTTCTGTCCCGGCAGATGAGCGACGCGGAGAAGCGCGCCCGTGCCGATTTCGTTGTGGACACCGGCGGCACCTTTGCCGCGTCGGAAGCGCAGGTCGATAAAATCGTCGAATCGCTTCAAGGTCGGCAGGGGACGGCCTACGCCCGGCACTGGGCGTGACATTTTCTCTCCCTCCGCTCGCGGGGAGAGGGTTGGGGTGAGGGGCAGCGGCTGAGCACCGAGGTTGGAGCAAGGTGCTGCCCCTCACCACGGCCCTTCCCGTTTGAAGAAGGATGGCGAGAGGGAACAGCTTGTGCTCGCGTTGGCATGGAGATCGATGTGCTGCGCGAGATCGTCATGGACACGGAGACCACCGGCCTCGATGCCGCCGGTGGTGATCGCCTGATCGAGATCGGCTGCGTGGAGATCGTCAACCGCATCCCGACCGGGCGCGAGTTCCACCATTACCTCAATCCCGAGCGCGACCTGCATCGCGATGCCGTGGCCGTGCACGGGCTGACGGCCGAGTTCCTCAAGGACAAGCCGCTGTTCAAGGACGTTGCCGACAGCTTCCTCGAGTTCATCGGCGACGACCCTC
>DATFCC010000242.1:0-28497 GCA_035253505.1 Hyphomicrobiaceae bacterium | reverse complement strand
ACCAGCAGCAGATTGCCGAGCGACTCCGTGCACTGCTCCCTGATCTGGAGGTCGGGGAACCAGTGGCGCCAGTGCCCGTTGCCGCGCAATTTGCGCGGCAGGACGTGCTCGACCGTCATGTCCGCCGGCAGCGACCGGGATTGCGGGAAGCCCGCCGCGGCATCCGTCAGTCGCAGCAGCAGGTGCTTGGTCGCCGACGGGTTGCGATCGTGCAGATCGCGCAGGTTGTGCTGGATCGTGCGCAGCTCCTGGCGCGAGAAGTCGAAAGGGCTGTTGGGGCCGTCGAGGTCCTGGCCCCGCTGGATGGCCGCGGTCACCGCGTCGAACTTGCGCCGCCGCTTGGACCCGCCGAGGGCGAGAATGCGCGTCCCGAACGCCAGCCGGTCGAGCCGGGCGAGGAAATGGGCCAGCCGTCCCGGATCGTCGCCATGCTTCAGCCACCACAGCATCAGCGGCGGCTTCCAGTCGGCAAAGGCGTGCCATCCCAGATAGCGCAGGTATTGTGTGATGGCGTCGGACTGCGGAGCCCCCTCGTGGCGGCATTTGCGGATGTCATCGAAGATGCGCGAGACCGGCTCGACGACGCGCTCCACGAACACCTGCGCCCCGCCCTGCTCCTTGGCGATGGCGTTGACGCTGGCGATGACCTGTCCGCCTGCGCGCCCGAACATGGCTCGGATATGGCTGAAGAAGCTTTCGAAGTCGCTGCCGAGGCGCACCTTGGCCAGGTCCCAGGCCGCCACGCAGTGAGCCGCGGTCTTGGGCAGCGAGCCGAGCAGCGTCGCCTTCAGGATGTCGTCGCGCGCCAGCAGCTTGCCCGACGCGTTCAGCACCATGAACATGCGGTAGGCGCGATCGATGTCGGATGTCACGACGTGAACGAAGCAGCAGCGCTCCAGCAGGAACTCGACGAGGCGTCCTCGCTCGCCGGCGCTGCTGCCCGCCAGGGCCGCGACGAAATGGTCGCGGACGTCGATGATGCCCGCTTCCGCGGGCGACAGCTCCTCGCCGGCCGGTGCGCGCAGCGTGGCGCCGGGGGCGCGCACGTGAGCATCGAAGAACTCATCGTCGCCGGCATGCAGCGACAGGCGAGGGTGGAGGCCCGCGCCCGCTGTGCCGACGGCCTCGCGAACGCGCTCGCCGGCGGTCTCCCCCTTGCCGGAATCGAGGTCCCGAAGCACGCACAGCAGGATCGTCAAGGTGGTCAGGCGCTGGAAGCCGTCGATCACCTGCAGGACATGGGGTGCGGGCGCGCGCACCCAATTCGGCAGGCGCGAGCGGGCGCGCTGCGGGTTGGCGTCGAGGAACAGCATGTAGCTCAGGAAATACGAGCCCTTGCTGCGATCCTCCATGGTCTCGAGGATGTTTTCGAGGAGGGTCCCGGCCTCCTTGCTGGTCCACACGTAGGAGCGCTGGTAGGCGGGCACCTGGATCACGTAGGGGCGGGCGAGCAGATCCCCGACTCTCCTGATCCCGGCATCGAAATCGAACATGCGCGGCCGCTCCACGCCTAAATGGTTCGTGACACAAAGCAGGCTTGTATTGCCGGTGCAATAAAAACATCATACTTGCCTGCGATCGCCGTTTGTGCTTCGCGGCGTGGCCGCAGCCGCTGGAGGTGGCGGCGCGCATGCGGCAGTCCCGCCGCCAGGGCAGAAGAGCGACGCGATGCTTGAGCTGGCCTTCGAGCTTGCCCGCCCCCTGTTGAACGCTCTCGATCCGGAGCAGGCGCACGAATTGACGTTGCGGTCTCTGGAAGCGGGCGTCCATCCGCGCAATTCCGCACAGGCTGAGCGCCTGGCAACCAGCCTGTGGGGGCTGGAGTTTCCAAATCCGATCGGCGTCGCGGCCGGCTTCGACAAGGACGCCCGCGTGGCCGGGGCTGTGCTCGCCATGGGCTTCGGTTTTGCCGAGATCGGCACGGTGACGCCCCAACCCCAGCCCGGCAATTCGCGCCCGCGCGTATTCCGCTTGATGCAGGATCGTGCGCTCATCAATCGGCTGGGCTTCAACAACGGCGGCCACGCCGCCGCACTTGCGCGGCTCACCGCCCTCCCCCCGCGCGGCATCGCCGGCGTCAACGTCGGTGCCAACAAGGATACGGCGGACCGTGCGGGCGACTATGTCGCCGGCATCCGCTGCTTCTACGATGTGGCGGCCTACTTCACCGTCAACATCTCCTCCCCCAACACGCCGGGCCTGCGCGACCTGCAGGCACCGGCCGCGCTCGACGATCTGCTCGAACGGGTGCTGGCGGAGCGCGCGCTGTTCATCGATGCCGGCAAACCGCGGCGCCCCGTCGTCGTCAAGCTTGCGCCGGACATTGCCGAGGCCGACCTCGAGCCCATAGTCGCCGTGCTGGCGAAGCGGGGCGTCGACGGCATCGCCGTCGGCAACACCACGCTGTCCCGCCGCGGCGTGGGCGGCACCCATGCGGGTGAAGCCGGCGGGCTGTCCGGGCGGCCGCTCTTTCATCGGTCGACCGTGGCGCTGGCGCGGGTTCATCGCCTCACGGGGGGGCGCATCCCGCTGGTCGGCATCGGCGGCATCGACAGCGGCGCCGCCGCCATCGCCAAGATCGAGGCCGGCGCCAGCCTGCTGCAGCTCTACACCGGGCTGGTGTTCGAAGGGCCCGGGCTCATCGGTCGCATCAAGCGCGCGCTCGTGGCATATGCCGAGCAGGAAAAGCTTTCCCGCATCGGCGAGGCGACGGGGCGCCGCGCCGAGGAGTGGGCAGCCCGCCCGCTGGAGGCCTGAGGCGGGCTTCTCGTCCGCGACAGGATGCGAGACGCTGGCGCGAAGCCCGGCTATCGTCGGGGAAACCAACCCGCCCGCCGAGGACCCGCATGAGCGCCGACGCTGTCAGCTACCGGTCGCAGGATCGGATCGCCGTCATCACCATCAACAAGCCGGACCGCATGAACCGCATCGACGCCGATGTGGTGGAGGGTCTGCACCACGCCTGGCATCGCTTCATGGGTAACGAGGATGACCGCGTGGCCGTGCTGACCGGTGCCGGCGACAAGGCGTTCTCCGCCGGCGCCGATCTGCGCGCCCCGCCCAACAATCTCTATCGCGCCATTCCCGGCGTCGGCGTCCCCGTCGACAAGCCGGTGATCGGCGCCGTGGCGGGGTGGGTGGTCGGCGGCGGCATGGTGCTCACCACCATGTGCGACATCCTGGTCGCCGCCGACAACGCGCGCTTCTCCTATCCCGAGGTGAAGGTCGGCTTCACCGGCGGCCTCATCACGAACCTGGCCTCGCGCATTCCCCACAAGATCGCCATGGAGCTGCTGCTGGTCGGCGAGCCTATCGACGCCAAGCGCGCCTACGAGGTCGGCTACGTCAACAAGGTGGTCCCCGTTGCCGAGCTGATGCCGGCCGCGCTCGACTATGCGCGGCGCATCGCCGCCACCGCGCCGCTGCCGTCGCGTGCGCTCAAGCGGTTCGTCGCCGAGGCGCTGCCGAAAGGGCCGACCGAGATCGCCGGCATCGCCCGCACGCAGACCGAGACGATCTTCGCCAGCCAGGACTGGGAGGAGGGCCGCAAGGCCTTCGCCGAGAAGCGCACGCCGGACTACAAGGGGCGCTGACGCCGGCTCGGGCAGCGGCAGAATCGAGCGCATCGGGAGGGCGCCGTGAGCGAGGTACAGGATGGCTGGACGATCCCCGCGCTGTTCGCCGCGGCGGTCGCCAAGCACGCGGGCAATGCCTTTTTCGCCGTACCGCCCAACCCGGCGCGCGGCTACCTCCCCGCAGGCTACGAGATCAGCTACGGCGAGGCGGCCGCACAGGTTGCAGCGTTGACGGTGGCCTACACCGAGGCCGGCTACGGCTTGGGTCACCGGGTGGCGACTCTGCTCGAGAACCGGCCCGAGCACGTCCTTCACCGCATCGCGCTGAACGCGATCGGTGCCTGCGTCGTCCCCATCAACCCCGACTATCGCGCCGGCGAGACGGCCTATCTCATCGAGCACAGCCAGCCCGACCTCGTGCTGGCCCTCACCGGGCGCGAGACGCAGATCGGCGAAGCGCTGGCGCAAAGCGCGCACAAGCCGCCGGTCGCCTTCGTCTCTCAGACAGGCCTTGCCACCCCGCTCGGCGGGCCCGCGCGTGCCGCCGAGGCAGGCGCGCCGCAGCCCACCACCCCGGCCAGCGTGCTCTACACGTCGGGCACCACCGGGCGGCCCAAGGGCTGCATCCTCTCGCATGGCTACGAGGTCGCTTCCGGGGCCTGGTACGCGTCGATCGGCGGCATCGCCACCTTCCGCACCGGACAGGAGCGCATCTATAATCCGCTCCCGCTCTATCACGTGAACGCCGGCACCGTGTCGTTGTTCGGGGCCGTGTGGACCGGCAACTGCCAGGTCCAGCCCGACCGGTTCCATCCGCAGCACTGGTGGGCGGAGATCGCCGAAAGCCGCGCCACCGTCGCCCACTATCTCGGCATTATCGCGCCGCTCCTGCTGAAGCAGCCGCCCAGCGACGCCGATCGCCGCCACGCGCTGCGCTTCGGCATCGGTGCCGGCATCGAGCCGCAGCTCCACGCCGCCTTCGAGCAGCGGTTCGGCTTTCCCATGATCGAGCTGTGGGGCATGACCGAGATGGTGCGCGTGCTGGCCGACAGCGTCGAGCCGCGCCAGGTCGGCACGCGCGCATTCGGGCGTGCCGTGCCGGGCATCGAGGTGCGCGTCGTCGACGATGCCGACGCCGACGTGCCCGATGGCCAGCCGGGTGAGATGATCATCCGTCATTCCGCAGCGACCCCGCGCCGGGGCTTCTTCTCGGGCTATCTCGCCGACTCTGCGGCCACGGAGGCGGCCTGGCGCGGCGGCTGGTTCCACACCGGCGACACGGTGACCCGTTCCGCTGGCGGCCTGCTGCACTTCGTCGACCGCAAGAAGAACATCATCCGCCGCTCGGGCGAGAACATCGCCGCGGCGGAGATCGAGGCCATGCTGCTCACCCATCCGGACGTGCGCCAGGCCGCCGTCATGGCCGTCAAGGACGAATTGCGCGACGAGGAGGTGCTGGCCTGCGTGGTGCTCAAGCGTCCCCTGCCCGCCGCCGAGGCTGCCCAGGCGCTGTTCCGGCATTGTTACGAGCGGCTCGCCTACTACAAGGCGCCGGGCTGGATGCATTTCCTGGACAGCTTGCCCACCACCGGCACGCAGAAGATCCAGAAGCACACCATCTACCCAGGCGGCGTCGATCCGCGCTCGGCCCCTGGTATGATCGATTTGCGCACCCACAAGCGGCGGCCGCACGGCTGAACGCAGCGGCAGCGTCTCGAGGGCAGGCGACATGGCAGAGGCAGAAGACTTCGATCCGGTCCGCCACCGCTTCGGCCCCACCCGCTATTTCGAGGATTTCGTCCTCGGCGAGGCATTCTACATCCCCTCGCGAACCGTGACGGAGGCACAGTTCCTAGCCTTTCAGGCCGCCTCCGGCGACAACCATCCGATCCACTACGACCGCGAATACTGCCGGCGCCACGGCCATCCGGAGCTGCTGGCGCACGGCTTCCAGGTCGTCATCCAGACGGCGGCGGGCGCGGGCCTGTTTCCGTTCCTGGTCGAGGGCTCGCTCATCGGCTTCATCGAGCAATCCTCGCGCTTCCTCAGGCCCGTCTATGCCGGCGACACGCTCTATCCCCAGCTCAAGGTGAGCGAGCTCAAGCCGCAACGCACCACCGGCGTGCTCGCCCTTGCCTCCACCGTGCACAATCAGCGGCGCGAGCTCGTGATGGATGGCATACAGCGCTACCTCATCCGCAAGCGGCCCGTCTGACGCCCTGCATCGGCGCCGCGCGAAGTTGTGGTGATTTCTTCCGCCGCGCCGTTGCGCGCTGCCCCTGCATCCGATATCAGGCCCAGTACGACATCAGCGGGGAGAGGCCGGCCCACGATGCGCCGTGCGCGCGCACGTGGAGGCTTGATGCGGGGGTAAACGCTGTCATGAGCCGGCGCACGCGGCTGTTCAAGGCAACCTTGTCGGCGCTGCACTTTTCCGGTGCCGACAGCATGATTGCGCCTCTGACGCGGGGCGTCGGCGCGATCCTCGCGCTGCGTCGCGTGCAGCCGCCCGTGCCCGGCGACGTTACACCCAACCGCACGTCGAAGGTCACGCCCGAATTCCTGGAGCAGGTCATCGTCCAGGTCGGCGCGTCGGGCTTCGAGGTGGTGTCGCTCGACGAGGCGCATTTCCGGCTGATCGAGGGCGACTACCGCCGGCCGTTCATCTGCTTCACCTTCGATGGCGCCTACCGCGATACGCTGCAGCACGCCTATCCGCTCTTCAAGCGTCATAACCTCCCCTTCACCGTCTACGTCGCCACCGACCATGCCGACGGCAATGGCGATGTGTGGTGTCAGGCGCTCGGCGAAGCCATTGCCCGCACCGACCGGCTTTCCGTGAAGATCGATCGCGTCGAGCGCGCCATCCGCTGCGATACGCGGGCCGCGAAGGAAGCCGCCTTTACGGCCGTCTACCGCTGGCTGCGCACGATCGAGGAGGTGAATGCGCGCGGCTTCGTGCGCGATCTCTGCGCCAGCACCGGCTACGATCCCTCGCAACTGTGCGCCGAGCAGATGATGGGCTGGGACGAGATCAGGCAGTTGGCCGCCGATCCGCTCGTCACCCTGGGCGCGCGCACGCGCCGGCACTTCGCCCTGTCCAGGCTGCCGCTCGGCGATGTGCGTGCCGAGATCGAGGAGAGCGTGCGTCGCCTCGAGCGCGAGACGGGCACCCCTTGCCGCCACTTCAGCTATCCCTACGGTGACGAGCCGAGCGCCGGCCCGCGCGAATTCGCTTTGGTCAGGGAGCTGGGGCTGAAGACCGGCGTCACCGGCCGCACCGGCCTCATCCATGCCCGTCACGTCGGCGAGCTGACCTCGCTGCCGCGCATCGCCGTCAGCGGCGACTACCAGAAGCGGCGCTATCTCAAGGTCCTGCTGACGGGCGCCCCCTTCGGCTTTTTCACCGCACCCGCCATCACCTCCTCGGCTGCCTGAGCGACCGGCCGCTGCCGCGACTCTGCTCCCCGTGCAAAACGCCTGCGGACAGGCTACCCATAGCGCGCATGGCGCACTCTGAAACATTGGCGGCGCGGCCGGCGGCTCACGGCGGCACCGGCGCCGTGCGCGTGTGGCTGCTCACCGTTGCGGCTCTCGTGTTCCTGATTGTGACGGTCGGCGGCGCCACGCGCCTGACGGGCTCCGGCCTCTCCATCACGGAGTGGCAGCCCATTGTCGGCATCGTGCCGCCCCTCAACGAGGCACAATGGCAGGAGGCATTCGCCAAGTACCGGCAGATTCCCCAATACCAACACGTCAATCGCGGCATGAGCCTCGAGGCCTTCAAAGGCATCTTCTGGTGGGAGTGGGCGCATCGCTTCCTCGGCCGGTTCATCGGCGTGGTGTTCTTCGTTCCGTTCGTGTGGTTGTTTGCTACGGGGCAAATCCCGCGTGGCCTGCTTGGGCGGCTCGGCGGTATCTTTGCCCTGGGCGCGCTGCAGGGCGCGGCCGGCTGGTACATGGTCGCCTCTGGCCTCGCCGAGCGCATCAGCGTCAGCCAATACCGGCTTGCCCTGCACCTGAGCCTCGCCATCCTCATCTTCGGCGCCCTGATCTGGGTTGCGCTCTCGCTCGATGATCCGCCGCGACGACGACGGGGCGCCGCGCCCGCGCACGCCACCGCAGCCATGGCCGTTCTGCTTCTGGTGTTCGTGCAGATCGTGCTCGGCGCCTTCGTCGCCGGCCTGAAGGCCGGTCACGGCTACAACACCTGGCCGCTGATGGATGGCCGGCTCATCCCCGGCGGACTCGGCGTCATGGAGCCCTGGTACCTCAACCTGTTCGAGAACGCGCTCACCGTGCAGTTCAACCACCGCGTCGTGGCCTACCTCCTGCTTGCCGCGACCCTTGCCCATGTCTGGGTCATCATGCGCGGGGCGGCCGATTCCCACATCCGGCTGACGGCCCTCGTGCTCGCCGCCCGCATGCTGGCGCAGGCGGTGCTCGGCATCGTCACGCTGCTGGCGCAGGTGCCGCTGGGGCTGGGCCTCGCCCATCAGGCAGGCGCCGCCGCCGTCTTCGGCCTCGCCGTGTGGCATCTCCATGCGGTGCGGCATCCGCGGGTCGGCGAGGCGGCGGTATGAACGACCTCGTGCTCGTGTTCGACCTCGACGACACGCTCTATCCCGAGCGGCAGTTCGCCCTATCGGGTTTTGCCGCGGCCGGCCGCTGGGCCGAAACGGAGCTCGGTGTTGCCGATCTCGCCGCCGACATGACGCGCCTGCTCGACGGCGGCTACCTGGGCGAGCTCTTCCGCGTCGCCCTCGCCGCCAAGCATCCCGGCCATACACCCGAGCATCTCGCCGCCTTCATCGAGGCCTATCGCACGCACGAGCCGCAACTGACCCTGTTCGAGGATGCCGCCTGGGCGCTCGCCCATTTCGCCACCGGCACCAGGCTCGGCCTCATCACCGACGGCACCCACTACGTTCAGGCCAAGAAGGTTGCCGCGCTCGGCATCGCCGCGCACTTCCAGCAGATCGTCTACACCCATGCGCTCGGCGGCCGCGATTTCGCCAAGCCGCATCCGTTGAGCTACGAGACCATCGAGCAGGCGATGGCGCAGGACGGCGATAGGCTTGTCTACGTGGGTGACAACCCATCCAAGGACTTCATCGTGCCCAATCGGCGCGGCTGGACCAGCGTCATGATCGAGCGGCCGGAAGCGCGCCGCATCCACGCCGCCGCCAAGATCGCCGATGGCGGCGCCCCGCAGCATACGATCGCGACCCTGAGGGACCTTCCGCGTGTGCTCGGCCTGTGACCGGGACGCTCATCCGTTGCTCCACCGGGCCTCTTGCGGAAGCGCTCGACCGGAATACCCTTCGATTGAAGGCAGGGCCTCTTGCGCGGAAGCAATCTCCATCTGACGTCATGCTCACGCAGGCGGGCATCCACGCCAGGACCTGATAAAGTCAGACACGTGCGTGGATCGCCGCCTTCGCGGAGATGACGTTGCCACAGGGCGCGGACCAGAGACGCCACGCCGCGGTACGAACATGAGCGGGCATTCGAACATTGACACCGCAACGGTACCGGACGCCGCGCGCGGCAACTGGGTGGACCGCTGGGCGCCGCCCGGCTCATTGCCCTACCTGCGCCTTGCGCGCTTCGATCGCCCCATCGGGGCCTGGCTGCTGCTCTTCCCCTGCTGGTGGTCGCAGGCCATGGCCGAGCTGTCGCTCGGCCGCTCCCACCCGGACCTCCTCTATCTGGTCCTCTTCCTCGCCGGTGCCTTCATCATGCGCGGAGCCGGCTGCACCTATAACGATATCATCGACAGGGACTACGACGCGCGCGTTGCGCGCACGGCGTTGCGACCCATCCCTTCCGGCCAGGTGACCGTCCGCCAGGCGCAAGCGTTCATGCTCGCCCTGTGCCTCGCGGGCCTGCTGATCCTCATCCAGTTCAACACCTTCACCATCATGCTGGGCGCAGCCTCGCTGCTGCTCATCGCGGTGTACCCCTTCTGCAAGCGATATACCTTTTGGCCGCAGGTCGTCCTCGGGCTGACGTTCAAGTGGGGCGCACTCGTCGGCTGGGCGGCCGTGACGGGCTCGCTGGCGCTGGCGCCGCTGGCGCTTTACGCCGGCTCGGTCCTGTGGACCGTCGGCTACGACACCATCTATGCCCACCAGGACAAGGAGGACGATGCGCTTGTCGGCCTCAAGTCCACGGCGCTTCGGCTGGGCGAGGCGACGCGGCCCTGGCTCGTCGCCTTCTACACCGGCGCGATCCTGCTGTGGGGCATCGCCGGCGCACTGGCCGGCGGCGGCATCGGCTTCTTCCCGGCCCTTGCTCTTGCGGCGATGCAGCTCGCCTGGCAGGCCGCCACGCTCGACATCGCGGATACCGCCAACTGCCTGTCGCGTTTCAAGTCGAACCGGCTGGTCGGCTGGGCGCTGCTGCTGGGCCTCGTCGCCGACATGGCGCTCGCCTCGCACCTGTAGGGCGCAATAGCGAAGCGTACTGCGCCGATGCGGCAGGACGGTGAGGCCGGCGCAATACGGCTTCCGCCTGTTGCACCCTACGCCGCCTCGCCAACCTGTATGTCGAGCCAGCCGAGCGGCGTCGCCGTGGCGCGGTCGCCGGCCCGCAGCAGCACGGTGGTGGTTGCCGACTCGACGATGGCCGCCCCGTCGATGACCTGTCCCGGCGCCAGCTCGTCCAGCGCGTAGACCGGCACCTCGCGCCAATGGCCGAGATAGACGCGGCGCCGGCTTGCGGGCTCCGCAGGCGGCCGGCGCGGCAGATCCGGCTCGCGCGGCATTTCCGGCAGCGCGCCGATGGCAGCTACGCGCGCGTTGACCAGCACCGCCTCCTGGTCGCGCAGGGCGTAGGTGTAGAGCTCCTCGTGCCGCGCGTGGAACGCATCGGCCATCTGCCGCACGAGATCGCCGCCGGTGAAGTCGACGCCATCGAGCGAGACGTTCACCTCGAAAATCTGCTCGCCGTAGCGCATGTCGGCCGAGCGGTGCACGCGCACCGGCCCCTTGTGGGAGGCGGCAGCCAGCCGCTCGCGGCCCTCTGCCTCCATCTCCCGGTAGGCCGCGCGCAGCTTGTCGGCTTCGAGGCGGCTGGCATCGCCGATATGCGTGCGCGCGATCTCATAGCGCAGGTCGCAGGCGAGCATGCCCCACGCGGACAGCACGGCCGCCAGCCGCGGGACGATCACGCGGCGCAGGTCGAGCTGGCGCGCCACATCGGTGACGTGCAATCCCGCAGCCCCGCCGAAGGACAGGATGGCGAAGCGCCTGGGATCGACGCCGCGCCGCACCGATACCAGGCGGATGCCTTCGGCCATGCGCGTGTTGATGATGCGGTGGATGCCTTCCGCGGCCGCCATGCGCTCGACGCCGAGCCGGGACGCGACCGTGTCCACGGCCGCCTCCGCCGCCGCCCGGTCGAGGCGCGAACGGCCACCCAGGAAATTGTCGGGGTCGAGGAAGCCGAGCACCAGGTTGGCGTCCGTCACCGTCGGCAGCGTGCCGCCGCGGCCATAGCAGGCGGGGCCCGGCATGGCCCCGGCGCTTTCCGGCCCCACATGCAGCACGCCGCCGGCGTCGACGCGGGCGATGGAGCCGCCGCCGGCCCCGATGCTGGCGATGTCCAGGCTTTGCAGCGCCACGCGCTGCCCCGCCAGCCGGCGGTCGGAGGAGATCACCGCCTCGCCACCGGCGACCAGCGAGATGTCGGTGGAGGTACCGCCCATGTCGAACGGAATGAGATCGCCGTGCCCCAGCAGCTTGGCCGCATACCGGCTGCCGGCCACGCCGCCCGCGGGGCCCGACAGGACGCTGCCGGCCGCCAGCCGCACGGCATCGGCGATGGTGGCGACGCCGCCGTGCGACTGGATGATCAGCACCGGCCCCGCAAAGCCCGCGTCCCGCAAGCGCACGGCAAGCCGCGTCAGGTAGCGCTCCAGCACCGGGCCGACGTAGGCGTTGACGATGGTGGTGCAGACGCGGTCGTACTCCTTGATCTGCGGCAGCACCTCGGAGGAACGGCACACGTACGCGCCGGGCATGGCCGCGCGCACCGCGTCCAGGGTGGCGCGCTCGTGAGCATCGTCGCGCCAGGCGTGCAGGTAGCAGATGGCCACGGCCTCCACGCCGTCGCGCGCGAGTGCGCGGATCGCACCGGCGACGGAGTCGCGGTCCAGCGCCACTTCCGTGCGCCCGTCGGGCCGCACGCGCTCGCGCACGCCGAGGCGCCGCTGCCGCGGCACGAGCTGCTCCGGCGGCGCCTGGCGCAGATTGTAGCGATCGTCCTTCAGTCCCTCGCGCATCTCGACGATGTCGCGATGCCCTTCGGTGGTCAGCAGGCCGACCTTGGCGCCCTTGTGCTCCAGCAGCGCGTTGGTGGCCACCGTCGTGCCGTGCACGATGATTTCGGTCTTCGCCAGCATGCCGGCAACATCGAGCGACAGTGTCTCGGCCAGGCGGCCGAGCCCGTCCATCACCCCCAGCGACTGATCGCCGGGCGTCGATGCCGACTTGGCGATGGTGACGCGTCCTTGGTCGTCCACGGCCACCAGGTCCGTGAATGTCCCTCCGACGTCGATGCCGATGCGGTACATGGGGATCGGCCTCAGCGCGACACGAAGCCGAGCTCGACGTCGCGCGCACGCTCCTCGCGCGTCCGCTCCGCCGCCGAGCCCCAGCCGCCACCGCCGCCGGATCGCACCTGAATGACGTCGCCCGGGTGCAGCACCACGCCCGTCTCCTTGGTCTTGAGCGGCCGGTCTGGATGCCCTTTGGACTGGAGCCAGTAATTGTGCGGCTTGCCGTCCTCACCCCCGACCATCCCGCACGCACCGTATTTCACCCCGTCACCCGCCGTGTTGGCGACGGCGGGCTCGGTGGTTTCGATCCTCATCTCCAGCTCCGCGCCCGGGCCGCCGCGATAGCGTCCATCACCCCCGCTGTCGGGGCGGAACTCGTGCCGGCGGAAGAACAGCGGGAAGCGCACCTCGTGCACCTCGATGCTGCCGAACTTGATGCCGCCCGCGGCCTGCCACTCGCCCGCTGCCGGCCAGCCGTCGCCGGCGGAGGAAGCGCCGCCGCCCGGCCGCGCCTGGAACAGATGCCAGATGAACGGCTTGGACGTCCTGGGATCGACGCCCTGGATGGCGATGCGGAAGCGTCGCCCCCAGCCGGCCATGGCCCGCTCCGGACAGGCCGGCGCCAGTGCCCGGATGACGGCCTCCAGCACCTCCTGCGCGCAGTGGTTGGTGCAGAGCGTGACGGGCGCGCCGGGCCGTGGCCACACGATCGTGCCTTCCTTCAGCTTGACCGTCACCGGCCGAAACGCGCCGTCGTTCTTCGGCGTGTCCGGGTCGATCAGGTAGGCCAGCGCCACCACCACGGCGGAATGGGTGTTGGCATAGGACGAGTTGATGAAGCCCACCACCTGCGGGTGGCTGTCGGTCAGGTCGACCTCCAGGTCGCTGCCGCGCTTGGTGATGCGGGCGCGGATGTGCACGTCCTTGAACTTGTGCCCGTCGTCGTCGAGGAACGCCTCGCCCTCGTACACGCCGTCCTTCCATCCGGAGATAATGGCCCGCACCTGCCGCTCCGAGGCATCGAGCACGGCTTCCACGGCGGCATGCGTGGTGGTCGAGCCGAATTCGCCGATAAGCTGGGTGAGGCGGCGCTCGCCCAGGCGTGCCGAGCCGATCATCGCCGCCAGGTCGCCGCGGAAGTCGCGCGGATGGCGCACGTTGAGCACGATCATCTCGTAGACGTCATCGCGCCGTTTGCCCGCATCGTAGAGCTTCAGCGGCGGCACGCGCAGGCCTTCGTGGAAGATCTCCGTGGCGCTGGCGTTGTAGGCCCCGTGCGTGGCGCCGCCGATGTCGCTTTGGTGCGACCGGTTGATGGACCAGAACACGAGGCGGTCGCCGTCGAAAACGGGCACGAATGCGGTGAGATCGGGGAGATGATTGCCGCCCCAGTAGGGATCGTTGAGCAGGTAGACGTCGCCCGGCTTGATGCTGCCCTTGAAGAAGTCGTGCACGGCCTTGGCGGCATAGGGCAGCGCGCCGACGTGGATCGGCACGTGCTCGGCCTGGGCGATCAGGCGTCCCTCGGGGCCGCAGATGGCGGTGGAGAAGTCGCGGCTTGAGTTCAGGATCTGCGAGTAGGACGTGTGCAGCATCGCCTCGCCCATCTCCTCGACGATGGCCCGCAGACGGTGCTGGATCACGGACACGGTGATCGGATCGACGGCGCTGGTCATGAAGCAGGTCCTGGGGAGGGATGCGCGGAGCGCGCAGACGTGTGGGAACCGACAATGCCTTGACCAGCGCACGCCGGTCAACGCACGCTGCCCCTCAGGCGACCCGCGTTGCCGGCATGAAGGGCTGGCGCAGCGCGCAGAACTCATCGACCGCGGCCACCAGCCGGTCGCATTCCGCATCGCCGATGGGCAGACTCATGGCGATCATGCCGCGCCGCGCGATGTAGATGCCGGCCGCCAGCAGATCGAAGAAATAGAGCTCGCGCAGCGCTTCCTCGGTCGGCGTCGCCGCGTAGGGACGCTCGATGGGGCCCGAGCGGAAATGCGGCTGCATCATGCTGCCAATGCCCGTGAATTGCATGTCGACGCCGCGCTTGCGACACACTTCGTTGAGGCGCGCCCGCAGTTTCTCGCCGCGGGCCAGCAGCGCATCCGCCGCGGCCGCGTCGAAGATCTCGCCCAGCGCCACGACGCCGCCGGCCATGGTCATCACATTGTTGTTGAAGGTGCCGGAGTGGATGAGGGCGCCGGGCTTGTGGCCGTCGAATAGCGCCATCACGTCGGCCCGCCCGCCGAAGGCGCCGAAGCTCATGCCGCCGGCCATGTACTTGCCGAGCGTGGTCATGTCCGGCGTCACGCCCCTCAGCTTCTGCAGCCCTCCCGAGGAGTGGCGGCTCGTCATCACCTCGTCGAAGATCAGCAGCACGCCGGTCTCACGCGTGACATCACGCAGGGCCTGGAGGAACGGCACGCTTGCCGGGATGCAGCCGCCGGAGCCGACCATCGGCTCGATGATCACTGCGGCAAGTTCCGCCGCGTTCTTGCGGATCGTCTCGACGGTACCAGCCACGTCGTTGTAGTCGGCCAGGGTGACGGGAATCGGCGAGTTGGTCTTGCTGCCGCCGCCGACGAATGTCATCAGCCCGCCGTGGTAGCCGCCGTTGAAGCCCAGCACGCGGGTGCGGCCGGTGAAGGCGCGCGCCGCGCCGAGCGCCATCATATTGGCCTCGGTGCCGCTGTTGGTGAAGCGCACGCGCTCCAGCGACGGGAAGCGGCCGCACACCAGCGCCGCCAGCTGCCCCTCGCGCTCGCCGACGGCGGCCAGGTTCAGGCCGCGGTCGATGGCCGCGTGCAGGGCCGACGTGATGCGCTTCTCGGAGTGGCCGAACAGCCCTGCCGTGTACTCGCCGCAGAAATCGACATAGCGATGCCCGTCCACGTCCTCCAGGAAGCATCCCTCCCCGCGCGTCATCGCCGTGGGAAAGGGCGTATAGAACAGCACCGAGCGGGTATTGCCGCCGGGCAGCACGCCGCGCGCCTTCTCGTGGATGGCGGCGCTCGCCGGCCGCGCGGCCGCGTATTGGGCTCTCGCCTCTGCCAGCGCCTCGTTGAGGTCGCTGTTTCGCTGTCGTGACGCAAGAGCCATGCGGCATTTCCTCTTGGGAGCGTTGGGACGGCCGACTACAGTCTGCGCCAGTCTTGGACCGCAGGAAAGGGCGCCGTTGTCGTCCTGATCCCGCGCCAGCGCAACGCGGAGCAGGCATGGCACTCCTGGTCGTCGGCCTCGACAAGCAGATCGGCAACGCGCGGGAGTGGCGGGATACTTTTGCCCAGCATCTGCCGCACCTGGAGGTCCGCATCTGGCCCCAGGCCGGCCGCCTTGAGGACATCCACTACCTTGCCTTCATGCATCCCGACTTCGACGAGCTGCCGGTCTTCCCCAACCTGAAGGCCATGTTCACGCGGGCCGCGGGCGTGGAGTCCTTCATCGGCCATCCCAAGCTGCCCAGGGTGCCGCTCGGCAAGGTCGAGCCGCCTGGCGGCGACCCCATGATGACGGAATACGTCGTCATGCACGTGCTCCGTTTCCATCGCGACATGCCGGGCTATCAGGCGGCTCAGGCCCGCAAGGAATGGCGCCGCGTCCCCATCGCCCGCCCCGAGGAGCGGCGCGTCGGCTTCCTCGGCTTCGGCATGATGGCCCAGGCGCCGGCGCAGGTGCTGCGCTCGCTCGGCTTTCCGGTCTCGGCCTGGGTGCGAAACCCCCGCCCGGCCGGCGAGGTGCCGATATTCCACGGCTGGGATCAGCTCGCGCCGTTCCTGCGCCAGACCGACATCGCCGTCTGCCTGCTGCCGTTGACGCGGGAGACGGAGGGCATCTTCTGCGCCCGCACCTTCGCCATGCTGCCGAAAGGCGCGATGCTGGTGAACATCGGCCGCGGCCGGCACATCGTCGAAATGGACCTCATCGCTGCCCTCGACTCCGGCCATCTCGCCTATGCCGCGCTCGATGCACTGTGGCCGGAGCCGCTGCCGCCCGAGAGCCCGCTGTGGCTCCATCCCAAGGTCACGATCATGCCGCATGTGGCGCGGCGTCCGACGGTCGCGCAGCTCGTCACGCAGATGGCGGCCAACATCCGCAACCTGGAATCCGGCGGCGGCCTTCTGCAGCAGGTCGACGTCGCTCTCGGTTACTGAGCCGGCCCCTGATCGAGGTGGAATCGCGACGGTGCCCTGCCGGTCGTCCCGTGGCTTGTCCCCGGCATCCAGTGATCAGCGGGCGTCGCAGCGAGCTGAGATCGGACACAAAGTCCGGGGTGACGGCAGGGCTTGTATGGATGGGTCAGACCAAAGCCGGAACTGATCCGGTCGCACGCGCGGGTCGTTGCCCGCTACTGGCGGCCGGCCGTCTGGGTGGTCACGAAGTAGAACGGCCCCATGAGTGCCGACTGGTCCCAGGGCAGCTGCCGCTCATTGGTTTCCTTGTGCACGTCGTTCCTGACGCTGATCATGACATCCGAGACGGAGACGTCGGGCGTCGTGATGTAGCGCTTGAGCGCCGCCGTGAACGGCGAGTTCCGACCGCCGCCGTCGCTCGCCACCTTGTTCGGCGCGGTCGAGAAGGCGATGAAGGTGCCCCGGCCGGGCGTGACCTGCGCCAGCCCGCGCATCACCTCGACCGGGCGGCCGTAGAGCGAGCGCGCGACGGTGGTGGACAGGCTGCGGGCAAACGGATTGTCACGGCACGCGTCGAGGAACACGAGGTTGGTCGGGGCGGCGTTCTCCATCTGCTCCAGGATGAAGTCCACCGATATGGCCTGGAACGCGACGTCCCTCTCCTTCTCGATCTTGGCGTCGACGGGCACCACATAGTTGCGCCCGTTGATCTGCAAGCCGTGGCCCGAGTAGTAGAACAGCGCGACGTCGCTTCGGTCCAGCCGATCCACGAACCCCTGCAGAAGCTCTTCGGTCTCGCGCTTGCTCCGATCGGTCCCCTTGATGACCGTGAAGCCCAGACGCGTCAGGATCTGCGAGATGTCGTCGGCGTCGTTGACGGCATTCTTCAGCCGCCCGGCATGCCCGTAAGCGTCATTGCCGAGGACGAGCGCGACCCTCCGGAGCATCCCGCTCTTGCCGCTTGCCTGCGCAGCGCGCTTCTCGTTCAGTCTCTCCTGCTTGAACTCGCTCACCTGCGTGCGCGGATCCGTTTCGTGCGTGGCTGGCGGAAAGCCTGCGACCCGCGGGCCCGCGGCAGGTGGGCCGCCGCCGGCCGGGAACGGATCGAAGGTCGAAATCATCGCCAGCGCGATGCGGTCGAACACCTCGGCCTTCTCTTCCGCAAAAGAAAACTGCAGCGCCCGGATCTCGCGTCCGTCGCTGCGTGCGTGGATGTAGAACTTGCGCGTGCCGAAGTCGCCGGCCAGCGTGAACCTTTCGTCCCGGGGGCCAATTTCCGGCCTGGGCTTGGGTTCGATGAAGCGGCGGCCCGGCAGCGCCCGCAGGTTCTTGTAGAACGTCTCGAGCGAAGCTTCCGAGACGGGGATCAGCATGGTCTGCGCGATCACATTGGCATCCTGATCACGCCACTCCGAACCCCGCTTGGTGCGCTTGGCATCGTCGAGGAGCAGTCCCAGCGGAAGGCCGATGCGAACGCCCGTGGGCGCATCGAGCACGTCGCGGAACCCCGCCTTGGCTTGCAGGTGCCGGCCGCGATCCTGCAACGTCGCCAGGTCGGAGCCCGACAGCTCCCCGGTGGGCTGCGCACCCGTCGCTCTCTGGTGGGCCTGGATGGCGGCGCGCCGCTCGGTCGACGAAGCTTCTCCGGCCGGGATTGCCAGATGCCCTGTCCACACCAGCATGAGCTCGATATCGAATTGCGAGAGAGCCCGGGCCGGTATCGGTCCCAACGCAATCAGTGACAACGCAACAAGCAGTCCCACGCCCCGCCGCATGGCGCACACCCCGACAAGAACACCATGTCCGGAGCGTACGCCCGAAGTTGATCAGGAGCAAGACAGTCAGGATGCGGTGCGCAGCCTATGATCAAGCTGCGTTGGCACTGCCGGCCTTCGGCGGGCCCGCTTTGGCGGCGAGCAGGCGCCCGACCTCATGAGCCGGAAGCGGCTCGCTCATCAGAAAGCCCTGCATCTCGGTACAGCCCTGGCGCCGGATCGACTCGAGCTGCGCCTCGTTCTCGACGCCCTCGGCGGTCGTGGGAATGCCAAGCCCGTTGGCCAGCGCCGCCAGGGCCCGCACGATGTTGAGCGCTGCCGGGCTGTCGTTGATGTCGCGCACGAACGAGCAGTCGATCTTGATGCGGTCGATCGGGAAATTCCGCAGGTAGCTCAGCGAGGAGTAGCCGGTGCCGAAATCGTCCGCGGCAATGCACACGCCGAGCGCCCGAAGCTGCCGCAGCACGGCCAGGGTCGTGTCATCGTCGACCAGTCGGGCCGTCTCGGTGATCTCGAGCTCCAGCCGCGAAGGGTGCAGCCTGGAGCCCGCCAGCGCAGCGGCCACAACCTGCACGAGGCCCGGCTGGCGTACCTGGGCCGTGGAGACATTGACGGCCACAGCGAGGTCTCCGGGCCATTGAGCCGCGGTCTCGCAGGCGCGCCGTATCGTCCACTCGCCGATCGGCACGATCAGCCCGGTTTCCTCTGCCAGCGGTATGAACGCATCCGGAGGCACCAGCCCCCTGGTCGGATGATGCCAGCGCACCAGGGCCTCGAAGCCGGAGATCTCGTTGCGCTCCAGGTTGACCACCGGCTGGTAGTAGAGCTCCAACTCTTCCGCGACCACGGCGCGACGCAGGTCGTTCTCGAGCGATCGGCGCGCCCGCATCTGCGCGTCCATCTCCGGCTCGAACATGCGGAAGACATTGCGTCCGGCGGCCTTGGCCCGATAGAGGGCCAGGTCCGCGCTGCGCATCAGGTGCTCGGGGCCTGCCGTGTCGTGTCCTGCGATGGCGACGCCGATGCTGACGCCGATGGAGATATTCTGCCCGTCGATCTCGTAGGGCTCGCGCACCGTATCGATCGCGCTCCGGGCCAGCGCCTCCGCCTCTCCCGGGTGCCGCAGCGGAGCCTGGACAATGGCGAACTCGTCGCCGCCCATGCGCGCGATCGTGTCCGTGTCGCGCATCAGTGCGCGCAGTCGCCGCGATACCGCCTGCAGCAGCTTGTCGCCGACCGGATGCCCGAGCGTGTCGTTGACGCTCTTGAAGTGGTCGAGATCGAGGACGTGGATGGCCAGGAGCTCATCGTGGCCGATGCGTGTCAGCGCCTCGTTGAGGCGCTCGTTGAGCAGCGCGCGATTGGGCAGGCCCGTCAGGTTGTCGTGCACGGCCATGTGTCCGGCACGGTGCGCCAGTTGCAGCACGTGACGGATATGCTCGCCGAAGGCGCTCCAGTCGAGCGGCTTGAGCAGGAACGAGGTGGCTCCCGCGGCGAGCGCCCGGTCGATGGCGGCGCGCGTCTCGTTGCCGGTGAGCACGATGAGGGGAATGTGCTTCAGGGTCGGATGGCCGCGAACCGAGCGGATCAGGTCGAGGCCGTCGAAGTTCGGCATCTCGAGATCGACGATGGCGAGGTCGAAGTCCGCCGTCTGCAGGTACGACAGAGCGTCCAGGCCGTCGGCGGCCTCCACCACATCGGCGAACTTGGCGATCTTGCGCGCCACCACGGTGCGCGAGAAGGCGTCGTCGTCGACAACCAGGACCGATGGCCTTCGCATGACCCCGCATACCCTCGAAAGTGCACTGCGTGACATCGGATGCAAGCTTATGCCGCTCTCACGTCCGTCCGTCCCGCCATCGGCAGTGGCGCGGCAGCGTAGGATTCCTCGCGGCGGGACCTGAACTCGATGTCGGCGGAACGCATCGCCTCCAGCATCGCCTTGACGAACGTGTCGATCTCGTCGGTCTTGTGGTCGGCCATGACCTGCACGCGG
The DNA here is from genome assembly GCA_035253505.1 of Hyphomicrobiaceae bacterium. Classification (GTDB taxonomy): domain Bacteria; phylum Pseudomonadota; class Alphaproteobacteria; order Rhizobiales; family Hyphomicrobiaceae; genus AWTP1-13. Next base: position 8,455 of record DATFCC010000242.1, on the reverse strand, counting down.
AAGCGGGCACCGCCCTTGGGAACCGCCGGATACTCCACGAGGTTGGCGATGGCGCCGAACGCGGACAGGTTCCTGGACGCAATGCGGGCCAGCCCCTCCGAGCCGACCCGCACCGGCACGATCGCCGAGGGGTCGCCCAGAACCTCCAGCCCCACGCGCTTGGTCTGGTCGCGCAGGTAGAGGATGTTCTTCATCAGTCGCTGGCGGCGCTCCTTGCCCTCGGCCGACAGCACGATTTCGAAGGCTGCGAGCACGGACGCCGCCTGCACGGGAGACAGCGCATTGGAGAAGGTCTGCGTCGCGCTGTAGTATTTCAGGTATTCAGCCGCCGCCTTGCCGCGCACGGCGACGAAGCCGCCGTTGGCCGCAAACGTCTTGGAGAAGCTGCCGACGATAATGTCGACCTGCTCCAGCATGTTCTGCAGCCCGAGGTGGCCCAGGCCGTCGTCGCCGATGCATCCGAGATCATGGGCGCAGTCGACCAGAAGAATGGCGCCGTACTCGTCGCATACCGAGCGGAGCGCGCCAATGTCCGGCGTATCCGAGTGCATGGAGAACAGGCTCTCCGTCACGACCAGGATGCCGTTGCGGGTGTCGGCCGCCCGGATCTTCTGCAGGCGCCGCTCCAGCGCGTGCACGTTGAGATGCCCGTGGTAGTGGATGTTCTGCGTCGCTGCCCGCGCACCTTCCTGCAGGCACGAATGCGCAAGCACGTCCATCACCACGTGATCGTCGGGACGGATGAAGCCCTGCACTGCCGCGAACCCGGCCGACCAGCCGGTGGGATAGAGCACGATCTGGCGATCCAGCAGGAACCGGGAGATGACGCGCTCGAGCTGCAGGGAGTGCTTGGTGTTGCCCAGCAGGGCTGCCGAGCCGGCACTGTGCACGCCGTATTCCTCGATGGCGCGCACCGCCGCCTGCTTGACGCGGGGATGCGAGGCGAGGCTCAGGTAGTCCTGCGATGCGAAGTTGACGCCGGAGACCGCCGCCCCCGAGTCCGTCATCGCGGTGCAGAAGGTCTTGGGCGCCGTGGATGTGGATTTGGCATAGGGCCACAGGCCGTAGTGGCGGCGCAGGTCCTGCCAGTCGAAAAACGGCTCCGTGCGTGCGATCAGGTCCGTGCCGGGCAGCACGCGATAGTCCCTGAGGCTGCCCTGCAGGGCGGCTTCAGGCAGCCTGTCGTCCTGTTGGCGATGGTTGTCGCTTTCCGCAGACATGAACGCGCTCCCCGACTGTACGCTCAAGTCCACTGTAGGATCGTGGACCTGAAAACTTCGCCCTAATGGGCGGTAATCGGGCAGGCTCTTGCGAAAGCTGGTTTATGGTCCGTTAGGGATTGTGCGCCTACGGGCGGCGCGCTGAAACCGAAACATGCCGAACGATTGGTGTCACTTCAGCGAGATCGGCTTGCTGTCCCCGAAGCGGTAGGTGGCACCGACCGTAAATTCGAACTGGCTCATCTCGATCTCGACGAAGCGCGCCGGCGCACCCAGCTCCGCGCCGGTGACGGACGCGCGCGGCGCGTACATGGCAGCGAGCTCGAGGTCCCAGCTCCGGTTGAGCTGGTATTTCATGCCGCCGGTAATGTGGTGCTGGACGACGCCGAGGGTCATGATGTTGAGGTCGACGTCGCGGGAAATGATGGGCGCGGTGTTGTAGGAGTATCCCGCCCGCAGTGTCAGGTTCGGAGCCTGCTGCCACTCCAGCCCGACCTTGATCACGTCCACATCCTGCACGCCATAGCCGGCGCCGGCGTTGGCGCCGAAGGCATTTCCGCCGGGGATGAAATTGGTCGACGGATTGCTGACGGAGGCAACGCCGCTGTACCAGATCCGCCGGTAGTCCAGCATGAACGTGAGGTGGGGTGACATATCGACGGCGATGCCCGCCTGCAGCGTGCCGGGCACGTCGAAGCCGCCCTGCTCGGCCAGCAGGCCGCGGTACTTGTCGAAGTTGCTCATCTGGATCGGCGCATGGCCCGACAGGCCGAGGCGGACGTTGCGTGCCACCTTCCACTCGATGCCGCCGCGGGCGCCGACGCCCCAGGATTCGTCGGTGCCCTGGTTGGAGAAATGCGCCGGATCGATCGACCACCCGGCGAACGCGCCAGCACCGTCGACCTTGCCTACCTGTCTGACGAGGATCGGTGCCACGCCGACCGATATCCCGGGCATGACCTGCTTGGCCAGCGCCAGCGAGTAGAACGTCTGCGCCAGCTTGATGCCCATCGGCCCGCCGCAAAAGACGCCTCCCGGCACAGGGCAGTTTGCGTTGGGCACGGCGTCGTAGTGCGTGCTGACGCCGCCGTTGCCGTAGGCCGTGAAGGCGATCGCGTCGGCGAAGCCCCAGTTGACCCGCCAGCTGGCGGCCAGGTTGGGAATGATGGTAATGCGCGGATCGCTGTCGACGTGGCCATCGGCGTCGATGCCGCCGGTTCCCCAGCTCGAATAGCCGCCATTCAGAAAGAGCAGCGACGTCGATACGTTCACCTGGCTGCCGACGCCGGCGAGCCCGGCGGGGTTGAGGCTTGCGGCGGTCGCATCCGTGCTGTTGGCGACGCCGGCGCCCGCCAGTGCCTTCTCGCGCGCCCCGACGGCATTTTGAAAGTAGCCTTCGGTGGCAAGCGCCGATGGCGATGCCGCCAGCGACAACAACAACGTCGCTATCCCGCCAGAGAAAAGGATCGAGGTCTTGGAATTGGCAGACCGGTGCGCGGAGAAAGCCATCGGATCTTTTGCTCTCTGACGGATGTCTGATGCAGTTGTGCAGCTAACCGTCAGATGTAATGCGATTCGCCACAATCGGGGTTAAGCGGCGGCAAGAGTGCGCCGGGCGTGGCTTCTCTGCGTTGTATCCGCGCCGGCGCCGACGTCGTCTCCGATGACGATGCGCGCGCTGAAGGCGCAGCGTCATATCGATAACCGCGACTCCGAAAGTCAGGCGGCGACCGACGGGTGCCGGCTCGGTGCCTGGGCAAGATGCGGAAAGTACAGCTTCTCGATCGTTTCCGCCGGCAGGGGCTCGCTGATGGCATAGCCCTGCATGTCCGTGCAGCCTTCCGACCTCACCGACGCCATCTGCGCCGTATTCTCGACGCCTTCGGCCGTAGCGGGGATGCCGAGGCCGCTGGCCAGCGCGGCCACCGCCCGCACGATATTGAGCGAGCTGGAGCAGCTTTCGAGGTCTTTGACGAACGAGCGGTCGATCTTGAGACGGTCGAAGCGGAACGTGCGCAGGTTGCTCAGCGAGGAATATCCTGTTCCGAAGTCGTCGTTGGCGATGCGCACGCCGAGCTCCTGGATCCGGTGCAGCATGTCCAGCGTGCGTGCGCTGTCGGAAAGCAGCGAGCTCTCGGTGATTTCCAGCTCGAGGCGGTTGGCGGCCAGTCCCGATGCGGCGAGCGCGCTCTGCACGACGTCCACGAAGGCCGGGTCCTCGAATTGCCGCGGCGAGATGTTGACGGCGATCGACACGTTCTCCGGCCAGCGGGCGGCCGTGATGCAGGCCTGCAGCAGCGCCCACTCCCCGATCTCGCGGATCAGGCCCGTCTCCTCGCTCAGGGGAATGAACGCGGCCGGCGGGATCGTGCCGTTCTCGGGGTGGTGCCAGCGGATCAGGGCTTCGAAACCGATGACCTGATCGGTTTGGAGATTGACGAACGGCTGGTAGCGCAATTCGAACTCGCCGGCCCGCAGGGCCTTGCGCAGGTCCTTCTCCATGTTCCGGCGGGCCACCATCTGGGTATGCATCTCGGTTTCGAAGATGCGCACCTCGCCCCGTCCCTGGGCTTTCGCGCGGTAGAGCGCCAGATCGGCGTTGATGAGCAGCTGGTCGGGGGTCGCCCCATCGCACGGCCCGAGCGCGATGCCGACGCTGGCGCCGATCACCGCCAGGTGCCCTTCGATGTCGTAGGGGGCGCCGACCGCATCGACGATGCGGCGCGCGAGCGCCGTGGCGTCGGCGACCGACGAGATCGACTGGACGACGGCGAACTCGTCGCCGCCCATGCGTGCGACCGTGTCCGCTTCGCGCACCACGCCGCGCAGCCGCTCGGCGACCACGCACAGCAGCTTGTCGCCGACACCGTGGCCGTAGGCATCGTTGACGTGCTTGAAGTGGTCGAGGTCGAGCATGTGCGTGGCGACCGCTTCGCCGGCTTCGGCGCGGGACAGCGCCTGCGACAGCCGCTCGTTGAGGAGCACCCGGTTGGGCAGGCCGGTCAGCGTGTCGTGCAGGGCCAGGTGGCCGGCGCGATAGGCCAGGTGCAGGACATGATTGATGTGCTCGCCGAATGTCTTCCAGTTCAGCGGCTTGAGCAGGAACGAGGTCGCGCCTGCCATGAGCGCGCTCTCCAGGGCCGAGCGCGTCTCGTTGGCGGTCAGCACGAGGATCGGGATGTGCTTGAGCTTGGGATGGTTGCGCACGCACCTGATCAGGTCCAGGCCGTTGAAGCCCGGCATCTCGAGGTCGACGACGGCGAGGTCGAACACCATCGACTTGAGCCGGTCGAGCGCTTCCAGGCCATCCTCCGCCTCCACGACATCGGAGAATTTGGCCACCTTCTTGGATACGACAGCGCGTGAAAACGCGTCGTCGTCCACAACGAGGACGGATGGCTTGCGCATTACTCCCCCGATCACGGCACGTCGCGCAGCGAGCCAAGGTGTCTGCCGCGGTCCACGCGCACGAATGTGGCCGTCAGTGGTAAACGGCGCTGTAAGATTGGGTGTCGGCGTCGAGGGATCGCCGGACATAGTTAAGCCGCTTGCCCGGCGCGCGTCGCATGCGGTTCATGGATGGTTAGACGGTCGGCCATAGTGTCGTGACCATCGAGCGCTGCGGCCGTGCAGATGATGCCGGCCGGACGCTGCCTTTCGCCGGATGTACAACTGATGCAGATGTCGAGCGCCTCTCCTGCCGTGGGCCCGCGGGACGAAACCCCCGGCGACCTGCAACTCCCGCTCATCGACCACGACGTCATGGAGGCGTGGTGCAGCGATATGGATCGATCCGACGTGCTTGCCATCCTGGCGCACGTGCCCGACGAATCCGGCAGGGCCCTGGCGGAGGTCGACAAGGCGATTGCCGCTGCCGATCATGACCGCGCCCGCCGTGCCGCGCATCGCCTGAAAGGCATGGCCACCAACCTCGGCGCCACGCGCCTGGCGCGGCTGGCGCGCCAGATCGAGATCGAAAGCCGCGGGATCGTAGATGTGATTTCGCATATGCCGGTGTTGCAGCAGATCGCGGCCGACACCCTGGCGGCCCTGCACAGCTACCGCTAGACGGGCAACGTTGCCGCTGCATCCTGTCCCGGTCCGATACCCGATATTCACCACTGTTCGCCTAGGATCGCCGGGCCGGCGCGTGGGGGCTCTGGGCGGACATGAAGTATTCGGATCGGCTGAACAATCTCGTCGACTGGTTCATCGGCGGGCACGCGACACCGGGCTCCAACGAGCACCGCCGCCTGCGGATGTTCCTGATCAGCCATCTGTGCGGTCCGGTTCTCGGCCATCCGATCACGGCCTTCCTGTATCTGATGGATCCGCAACCCTGGCCGCACGTCTACGTGCTCGGCGGATCGATCAGCCTGTTCTGGGCGCTGCCGTTCCTGGTCAAGTCGTTCCCCCAGCACTACACGTCCCTGGCGCTGCTGTCGGTCCAGAACCTGATCTTTGCCATCCTGTGGGGCTCCTACCACTACGGCGGCGCCAGCTCGCCGTTCCTGATGTGGCTGCTGGTGGTGCCGCTGCTCGCATTCTTCTACATGGGATCGAGCACCAAGACGCGACTCGCCGTCATAGTTCAAATCACCGCCGGCCTCGGTGCGCTGTATCTGGCCTACCTGTGGGATCAGTCGTTCCCCGTGCACATCCCGATCGCCAACATGGTCGGGGTCGGCATCATCTCGACCCTGTCGGCGGCGATGTACGTATTGATGATGGCCAGCTACTACGCGCAGATCGTCGACTCCCAGTCCGAGCTGCTGCGCGAGATCGATCGCCACGAGGCGACCCTCAAGCAGCTCACGCATGCCAAGGAGGAAGCCGAGCGGGCCAACGGCGCCAAGTCCGAATTCCTGGCCAAGATGAGTCACGAGTTGCGCACGCCCCTCAATGCCGTCATCGGCTACAGCGAGATCCTGCTGGAGGACGCCGAGCTCGACGGCCGCGGCGAGCAGATCGGCGACTTGCAGAAGATCAGCGCCGCCGGCAAGCATCTGCTGTCGATGGTCAACGACATCCTTGACATCTCCAAGATCGAGGCGGGCAAGATGGACCTGTTCCTCGACGATTTCGATCTCGACAAGCTCATCAACGAGGTGGAGATCACCAGCCGCCCGTTGGCCGCCAAGAATACCAACGCGTTCATCGTCGACCGCGGCCCCGAGCCGCTGGGCATGGTTCGCCTGGACGCCACCAAGGTGCGCCAGGCGGTGCTCAACCTGATCAGCAATGCCGCAAAGTTCACGCACAACGGCGAGATCACGCTGCGGCTCCGGCGCAAAAAGCGCGAGGGCGGCGATCTGATCGAGATTGCGGTCGCCGACACCGGCGTCGGCATCAGCCAGGAAGCCCTGAAGGCGCTCTTCAACAAATTCACGCAGGCCAACGCGCGCATCGCCTCCAAGTACGGCGGAACCGGGCTTGGCCTGTCGCTCAGCCAGAACCTGTGCCGGCTGATGGGCGGCGACATCACCGTCGAAAGCCAGCCGCGCGTCGGCTCGTGCTTCACCATCACCCTGCCGGCGATTGCCGTGGAGCCCGGCCTTGATGGCGACCCGGTCGCAGCCGGCGAGGAGGTCGACGAGCTGGTGGCGCTCGCCCAGGGCGAGGTCGAGGCGCGCAGGCAGGGCTATGCCGGCATCTCGCGCGGGAACCTCGTCGAGTCCAAGGGCGACAGGAAGCGCATTCTCATCGTCGACGACGACCGGTCCTTCATCGAGCTGGCGGAACGGCTTCTGCTCAAGGAAGGCTTCAGCGCCATATCGACCGATGTGCCGCGCTCGGTGCGGCAGCTGGCGCGGGCAGCCCGGCCGGATGCCATCCTGCTCGATATCCTGATGCCGGATTTCGACGGCTGGGCGGTTCTGGAGTCGCTCAAGAGCGATCCGGCGACCGCCGGCATCCCCGTCATCATCGTCAGCGTGGTCGATGCCCGCAAGCGCGCGCTCGATGCCGGCGCCATCGGCATCGTGGCCAAGCCGCTGGATCGCGCCGAGCTGCTGAAAATCGTGAAGGAGGCCTGCGAACCGGGGTCCGCTGTGCGCCGTGTGCCGGCCGCCGCGGCCGTCGCCTAGAAGGCCGCCAGGACAAGAGCGAGGATGACATGCCGACCGTGCTGATCGTCGAGGACAACCCGATCAACCGCGACGTGCTCGGGCGCCGGCTGGAGCGCCGCGGCTACTCCGTGCGGTTCGCCGAGGACGGCCCCAGCGGCATCGAGGCCGCAGCCAGCCTGAAGCCAGACGTCATCCTCATGGACATGGGCCTCGGCGAGCTGATGGACGGATGGGAGGCGACCCGTCGCATCAAGGCAAACCGCGACACCGCGCGCATTCCCATCATCGCGCTGACCGCCAGCGCATTCGAGTCCGATCGGCGCAAGAGCCTCGCCGCCGGCTGCTGTGACTTCGACACGAAGCCCGTGGACCTGGTCCGCCTGCTGGCGAAGATCGAGGCCAGCCTGCGCCTGTTCGCTTGAGGCAGCCGCCCTCCGGCGCGCTCAGGTGATGCCGCCACCTTAAACGATCGTGCCTCACTTGTGCTCGGCAGCGCAGGCGCGTCTCGCCGCTTCAACACGACGGCGGCATCGAAGATGCGTACACCGCATCGAGGTGATGACGCCGGCTGCGATGCCGGCGAGCCGGCGCGCGGTGGCCCGCCGGCGTGCAAGGCCCGGCCCGGGTCCGCGCGCCACGTCGGGTGTGCTCGCTCGGGCTTGTCGTCGTCCGCGAACGGCTCGATCGGCGGCTGAGGCTTTCGCCATCTACGCCGACGCCGGCAATCTCACCTGGGTCGAGGGCAAGGACGCCAACCCTGCTCGCCAACCGTCAGTTGGCCGCCGCGCCTGGTTTTATTGCGGTTTCGTGGGCGCTGGTGCCGGCGGTGTCGGGGCAGTCTTCGGCGCCTCCGTCCGTGGGCCGCTGGTCGGCTGCTCCGCCTGCCAGGACGAGCCGAAGATCAGGTATCCCAGCACGACGACGAAGACGATGCCGAGCGCGATCGGAGCCCATCCGAGGCCACCACCCGTGCGGTCGATGTAGTCGTTGGGCCGGCGCGGATTGTCCGGATCCTGGTAGGTCATGGTTCTCCTCCTGGCGACAAACTGCCTCGCACCCGGCGCCCCGCGGCGGCGGCGACGAGGCCAAAGCGTTGCCGTGATGCCGGCCGCGCCTCGTGAATGAGAAATCCGTATGCGTTCATAGGTTCCAGGGCACGCTCCGCCG
>DATFCC010000241.1:0-6913 GCA_035253505.1 Hyphomicrobiaceae bacterium | reverse complement strand
GTAGTATTCCCAGGGGCCCCAGGCCTCCGGCACGGACGGGTCGCGGCGGCTGACCCGCCCGCGCATCTCCGCCATCAGCTCCCGCTCCAGGGAGCGGTTGCCGGCAAGCATCGCACGCGCATACGCAGCCTCGGCGTCAAGATAGGCACGGATGCGCGGCTCGATGGATTCCGGCTTCTCGAGGACTTCCTCCGGTTTGCTGCTTCTCAGCCAGGCATAGTCGTCGGTCCGTGTGATACCGAAGTGCGTGCTGGTCACCGGCCGGCGCTCCGCGACGGGCGGCCGGGGCAGCTCCGCGGCCTGGAGCGGCAGGCAGATCGCAATCCACGCAAGCGCCAGCGCGCCACGGGGGAACAGGTCGCAAAGCATACGCAGGCGCCTTTCGGTTCGCTCGGACGTCTCCCCTGGCGCCCAATCAGCCCCCCAATTGCAGCCTGATCGTGGCGGTTTCCCACGCTGCCTTGACGATCATCCAGGCACATGTAGTGGCGCTGGAGCTTCCACACCAGACCTCAAGCCTGTCGCGCCAGGACGCAGCGGCACATGCCGTCGGCGAGCGCCACCACAGGCGGGTCTTCCCGCTCGCAAGATTCGAGCCGCACCGGACAGCGCGGATGATAATGGCAGCCCGGCGGTGGCCGCTCGGGTGAGGGGACATCCCCCAATGCCGCGGGTTTGGTGCCGCGCCGCGCCGGATCGAGCGACGGCACCGAGGCGAGCAGGGCCTTGGTATAGGGGTGGTGCGGCTCGGCGAAGACGCGCTCGACGGGTCCGGTCTCGACGATACGGCCGAGATACATGACCGCAACGCGCGTGGCGAAATAGCGCACCACGCCCAGGTCATGCGTGATGAACAGGTAGGTCAGGCGGCGCGCGGCCTGCAGGTCGGCCAGGAGATTGAGGATCTGCGCCTGGATGGATACGTCGAGGGCAGACGTTGCCTCGTCGCAGATCAGCAGGGCAGGATCGAGCGCGAGCGCCCGCGCTATGCAGATGCGCTGGCGCTGGCCGCCCGAGAATTCATGCGGGAAGCGCCACATGGTGGCGGGGTCGAGGCTGACGCTGCGCATGAGCGAGGCGACGCGCTCGGTGCGCTCCTCCTCGCCGCCACCGATGCCGAACGCCTCCATGCCCTCGGCGATCGCATCACGCACCGTGAAGCGCGGATCGAGCGCGGAGCCTGGGTCCTGCATGACGATCTGCATCTGCCGCCGGTATTCACGGAACGCCTCCGGCGGCAGCGACGTGAGCTCGCGGCCTCGGAACCAGATGCTGCCGCCGGTCGGCTCGACGAGCTGCAATATCGAGCGGCCGACGGTGGTCTTGCCGCATCCCGACTCGCCGACCAGGGCCAGCGTCTCGCCGGGCAGGATCGTGAGGTCGACCCCGTCGACGGCGCGCACGTGCCCGCTCACGCGCTGCAGCACGCCGCTGCGGATCGGGAACCACGTGCGCAGCCCGCGCACTTCCAGCAGGGCGCCCGCGCTCAGCACCGTCATGCGGCTGCCTCGCGGGCGACAAGGTGGCAGCAGGCACCGTGCGTGGCGGAGAGAGGCGTGCGGGACGGCTCCGTGTCGACACACGGCGCGAACACATGCGGGCAGCGCTCGTGGAAACGGCAGCCCGCCGGCCAGTGCCCCGGCCGCGGCACGATGCCGGGGATCTCCTCGAGCCGCCGCCCGCGGGCCTCTGCGAGCGGGATGGAGCGCAGCAGGCCTTGCGTATAGGGATGGCGCGGCCGGCCCAGCAGCTCGACGCGCGTGCCTTCCTCCACGATCTGGCCGGCATACATGACGGCCACACGGTCGGCCACTTCGTTGACGACGCCGAAGTCGTGCGTGATGAGCAGCACGGCGGTGCCGGTGCGTGCAGACAGGTCGCGGATCAGGTCGAGAATCTGGGCACGGATGGTGGCGTCGAGGGCGGTCGTCGGCTCGTCGGCGATCAGCAGCCGCGGGCGCATGGCCATGGCCATGGCGATCATGACGCGCTGCTTTAGCCCGCCGGAGAGCTGGTGTGGATAGGCGCCGTAGCGGCGCCTCGCATCAGGAATGCCGACGAGGCCGAACAGCTCGATCACGCGGTCCCGCGCTGCCTTGCGGGACACGTCGGCGTGCAGCTCGATCGCCTCGAGGACCTGGTCGCCGACCGTGGCGACCGGATTGAGCGAAGTCATGGGCTCCTGGAAGATCATGCCGATGCTGGCACCCCGCACCGCCCGCATCTCGGGCACCGACAGGGCGAGCAGGTCGCGGCCGTCGAAGCGAATGTGTGCGCCCGTCTCGATGCGGCCGGGCTTCGGCACCAGCCGCATGATGGCGAGCGCCGTCATGGATTTTCCGCAGCCCGACTCGCCGACCAGCGCCAGCGTCTCGCCCGCGGCGATCGAAAGGTCGAGCCGGTCGACGACGCGCACCGGCCCGTCCTCGCCGGGGAAGGCGATGCTGAGACCCTCGACCGACAGCAGCGGCGCGCTCATCGCAGCTCCCTGCGCGTGCGCGGATCGGCGATGTCGCGCATGGCGTCGGCGATCATGTTGACGGCGAGCACCAGGACGAAAAGCGCCAGCGACGCGCCGGCGAGGTTCCACCAGATGACCGGCGTGCGCGAGAGCTCGTTGCGGGCCTGGTCGATCATCTGTCCCCAGCTTCCGTCGAGGCCGATGCCGAGGTAGGAGAGGATCGTTTCCGACAGCACCAGCCCCGTGAACGACAGGGCGAAGGTGATGATGATCAGGTGGGCGATGTTGGGCAGGATGTGCCGGCGGATGATGGCACCGTCGCGGACACCGAGCGCGCGGGCCGCTGCGACATAGTCCGCCTCGCGCAGCTTCAACGTCTCGCCGCGGGCGATGCGGCAGAACTGCACCCAACCGGTCACGCCCAGCGCGATGCACACCTGCAGCGTGCCCTTGCCGAGCACCATGATGAGCGCGATCAGCAGCAGCAGGGTGGGCACGGACGCCAGCACGGTCATGGCGAAGAAGACGGCATCGTCGATGCGGCGGCCGAAATAGCCGGCGCCGACGCCGAACACCAGCGCGATCGGGATGACGACGAGGCTGGTGAGCCCGCCGATCAGGAGCGCCACGCGCACCCCCTTCAGCGTGCGGTAGACGACATCGCGGCCGAGCAGGTCCGTGCCAAGCAGGTGCCTGCCCGGATGCGCGAGCGGTTGGCCGCCGTAGAAGGCGATGCTGGCGAGCGGTGCGGAATAGCTGGCCTCCTTGAAGGTCTCGGGCTGGAAGATGCGGTCGATGATCGTGCGCGGCCGGCCGGAGGTGAGCGCGTTGGCCTCGCTCGGCGGGTCGATCCAGGCGATCGAGTCGGCGAGCGCAATCAGCAGATAGACCGCGACCACGCCGAGCGACCAGCCGCGGCGGCGCCAGAGCTGGATGGCGTTCTCGCGCCAGAAGCGATCGCGCGCGGCATGGCGGGCGGCAGCGGCAGCCCCCACGATCAGCAGCGCGACGATGACGTTGGAGACCCAGTGCACCCCGACTTCCCCGGCGATCACGAGGGAAAGGATAACACGGGCCCGCGCCCGCCCGCCGCTCCCTTGCTGCCCGCGGCTGAAAACGATTGCCCAGGGGCCCCGGGCGCGATATTGCCGTGCCTCGCGGGCAACCCGTTGTGCAACCGTCCAGTCGAAGCCGATGAGCGACGATACGCCTCCCGACCGGCTCTCCGCCGACCCGACCAGCCCCTACTATGATGCCGCATTGCTGGAGCGCGGCGTGGGCGTGCGCTTCAAGGGCGTGGAGCGCAACAACGTCGAGGAATACTGCGTCAGCGAGAAGTGGGTGCGGCTGTCGGTCGGCAACACGCGCGACCGCAAGGGGCGGCCGCTGACCATCAAGCTGCCCGGCGACGTGGAACCCTATTTCCGCGATAGCGCCGGCAACACCTAGCGCCGCGCCGCGGCTCACCAATTCGTGACAGCCCTGGAGCGAACCGGCCTCGGCGGGCATCCGTATTTGCGGATGCCGGGCGCGAGGCCGGCGACCGGAGAGCCCCATGTCCCGCCCAGCCAGCAGAATTGCCGCAGCCGCAGTGACGGTCGTCGCGACCTTGGCGCTCCTCAAGATTCCCGAGGGCTTGACCGAGGAGAACTACGAGAGCTGGGCAGTGCTCGTGAACCCGTTCGAGAGCACGGGTGGCGGCGGCGTGATGATCGGGGAGTACAAGCCGGTCATCGTCGGCGACAAGTGCGTGACCGATTTCACCGCCACCATGCCGGACGGGAAGGTCTACTACAACGTCGTCGAGTTCGAGACGGTGCAGGTGCAGGGCGGCACGCTATGCACCAACGGCGCCTGGCGCGCGCAGGATGGCAGCGCGTCCGGCACCACGCCGTTCCGGGTGTTTCTCAAGGACGGAGTGGTGCGGCGCTCGCCGTGAGGTCCAGCACTTGGCCCCCGACCGTAGGTTGGGTCAAGCAAAGCGCAGACCCAACGCCGCTGCGGAACCCAGCTGATGTTGAGTAGTACCTCTAGTCGGTTACCCGCAACGTGGACGTCCTCCACGCGGCTGTCAGACTTTGCGCCCAGCGTTTAACCCTACGGGCAACAGCCAGAATTTTGCGGAATTGCCACCCTTGTCGATGTGCATATGCGGCGGCTCATCGCGCTCGTTGCTGAAAAAGTAGAACCGATAGCCGTTCCATCTGAGGATGGTTGGCATCGCAGAGCCTGATTTTGCCCTCACCCCAGCTTGCGCACGTCCACGAAGTGGCCGGCGATGGCGGCGGCGGCGGCCATCTGCGGCGACACCAGGTGCGTGCGGCCGCGGTAGCCCTGCCGCCCCTCGAAGTTGCGGTTCGAGGTGGAGGCGCAGCGCTGCTCCGGCTTGAGCTGGTCGGGATTCATGCCCAGGCACATGGAGCAGCCGGCCTCGCGCCACTCGAAGCCCGCGGCCTTGAAGATCTTGTCGAGCCCCTCGGCTTCCGCCTGCTGCTTCACGAGGCCCGAGCCCGGCACGATCATGGCGTAGGCGAGCCGCGGCGAAATGCGCTTGCCGGACACCACCTGCGCGACGTTGCGCAGGTCCTCGATGCGGCCGTTCGTGCACGAGCCGATCCACACCACGTCCAGGGGAATGTCGACCATCTTGGTGCCGGGGGTCAGCCCCATGTACTCCAGCGAGCGGGCCATCTTGGCGCGCTTGCTCTCGTCGGCGACCTTCTTGGGGTCGGGCACCCGGCCCTCGATCGTCGCCACCTCCTCGGGCGAGGTGCCCCAGGTCACGATCGGCGGCAGGTTGGAGGCGTCGAGCTTCACCTCGCGATCGAAGTGGGCTCCGTCATCCGAGCCGAGCGTCTCCCAATGCTTCATGGCCTGGTCCCAGGCGGCGCCCTTGGGCGCTTTCGGCCGGCCCTTCAGGTAGGCGAAGGTCGTGGCGTCGGGCGCCACCATGCCTGCCCGCGCGCCGCCCTCGATCGACATGTTGCAGACCGTCATGCGGCCTTCCATCGACAGGGCGCGGATGGCCTCGCCGGCGTACTCGATGACGTGACCGGTGCCGCCGGCGGTGCCGATCTCGCCGATGATGGCAAGAATGATGTCCTTGGCGGTGATGCCCTTCGCCAGCTTGCCGTCGACGGTCACGCGCATGTTCTTGGCTTTGCGCTGCGTCAGCGTCTGGGTGGCGAGCACGTGCTCGACCTCGCTCGTGCCGATGCCGTGCGCGAGCGCGCCGAAGGCGCCATGCGTCGAGGTGTGGCTGTCGCCGCAGACGATGGTGGTGCCGGGCAGCGTGAAGCCCTGCTCGGGGCCGATCACGTGCACAATGCCCTGCCGCACATCGCGCTCGTCGTAATACTCGATGCCGAACTCCTTGGCGTTCTTGGCCATGGTCTCGACCTGGAGGCGGCTCTCCTCGTCCTTGATGCCCTCGTTGCGATCGGCGGTGGTGGCGATGTTGTGATCGACCACGGCCAGGGTCTTCTCCGGCGCGCGCACCTTGCGGCCCGCCATCCGCAACCCTTCGAAGGCCTGCGGGCTCGTCACCTCGTGCACGAGGTGGCGGTCGATGTAGAGGATGCAGGTGCCGTCCGGCTGCCGCGAGACCACGTGGTCCTCGAAGATCTTGTCGTACAGGGTCTGTGGTGCCGTATCGGGCATGGCCTGCTCGTCCTGCTGGCTTGTGCGCATGGTAATAGCGTGCGTCTTCGGCCCCCGCAACTTCAGCCACCAGCCATCGAGCTGTGCGGCCCGCGCCGATCTCACCCGGATGGCCGCCGTCGTGCTACATGGACGGCACGCCCATCCCTTCGAGACCATGCGCATGCTTTTTGCCGACGTCGACGGACGCCAGATCGAATACCGTATGATCCCGGGCGACCATGCCGGGCCGGCCCTCGTGTTCCTGCACGAAGGGCTGGGCTCGGTTGGGCTGTGGAGAGACTTTCCCGACAAGGTCGCAGCCCGGCTCGGCGCGCGGGCGCTCATCTATTCCCGCTTCGGATACGGCCGGTCGGACGGGCTCGCTGGCCCGCGCTCGACGCGCTTCATGCACGAGGAAGCGCTCGACGTCCTGCCCGTTCTCCTCGATCGGCTCGGCGTCGACCGGCCCCTGCTGATCGGGCACTCCGACGGCGCCTCGATCGCCCTCATCCACGCCGCCGCCTCGGGCCGGCCGGTGATCGGCGTGGTGGCGATAGCGCCGCACGTGCGGGTCGAGACCGTGACAGTGCAGAGCATCTCCCGCATCCGCGACACCTACCGCACGACCGACCTGCGCAGCCGGCTGGCCAAATACCACGCCCGCGTCGATGACGCCTTCCTCGGCTGGGCGGACACGTGGCTGCGGCCGGAGTTCGCCGCCTGGTCCATCGAGGACATGGTCGGCGACATTGCCGCGCCCATGCTGCTCGTGCAGGGGCGCGACGACGAGTACGGCACCCTGGACCAACT
>DATFCC010000240.1:0-12449 GCA_035253505.1 Hyphomicrobiaceae bacterium | reverse complement strand
CGCTCAGAATTTGTAGTTGAGCCCGAAGCGAACCGTTTGCGTGTTGAGGTCGAGCGTAGCGGGCCCCCCGCCCAGGGCGCCGGCGGGTGCGGTCACCGAATCGAAGCCGTAGAAGAGATACTCGGCACGGGCCGACAGGTTCGGGGTCAGCATGTGCTCGATGCCGCCGCCCGCGACGAAGCCGACATGCGTGTCGGAGAAGCCGGTGCCGAAGACGGCGCCGGTACCCTTGTCCTTGGCCGTGTAGTCGACGTCGGCCCAGGCGACGCCGGCTGTCCCATAGAGCAGCGTGCGGTTGCCGTTGACCGTGATGCCGCCGCGGCCACGCACCGAGCCGATCCAATTGAAACTGTGCCCGCAACTGAAGGAGGGATCGGGACAGGACGTGGCGCCGTCTATCCACGCGCCCGACAGATCCGCTTCCGCGCCGAACACGAACTGCCGCATCTGGATGTTGTAGCCGATCTGGCCGCCGGCGAGCCCGCCGTTGCCGCTGTGCCCCGTGCCGATGCCGGGAGCTGCCGCGAACTGCCAGTCGACGTCGGACCAACCGTAGCCGACGTTGGCGCCGATGTAGAGGCCGCTCCAGGAGAACGCCGGCTGATGGGGGATCGGCTCATCGTAGACGGGTCTGCGCGGCGCGCCGCCGAGATCGGCAGCCGGGGCACTCTGCGCCGATGCCACGCTCGCAAGAAGCGCCAGATAGAAAGCAGGACGGGTCGTTCTCATTGCAACCTCGCTGATCTCGATCGGAGCCGCACGCGGAACGGGTTGCGGCAGGAGAAGGGGCGGCGGAGATGCGGGGTATCCCTGCCGCCCCTGCGGGATTGCGCGTCTGGCACGCTTTCCCGGTTCAATGAATGCCAACGATCAGGCGATCCCGCGGAGGCTGTTCATGCGCGGGTCGATCGGACATTCGATTTCAACGGAGGCGGACCCTGTCGATGCGATCGACCTTTCCCCGAGAAATCCGCCCGTCGCGTCGCCGGCGCTGCGGCCATCGACAGCCAGCATGAACGGTGCCAAAGCGGGCAGGAGCGTGACCATCATGAGGTAATAGCGGGGCAACCGGAGATTTGAACACGCTGAAATATATGGAAAAAAACTTGAGAACGCGCCGCGGTCGGCGATTGCCGGCGAGACCGTCGAGAAGCTTGGAAGCGGGGAGGGAATCCGGCAATGTGCGCCACCCCATATCACCGAAGAGTGCCGCGATGCGCTTGCCCTATCACGTCCTCGATGTGTTCACGACCCAGCGCTTCGGCGGCAACCCGCTGGCGGTCGTGCTCGACGCTGACGGGCTCGATGGTGCGCGCATGCAGACGATCGCCCGCGAATTCAACCTCGCTGAGACGGTGTTCGTCCTGAAGGCGCAGAACCCGACGCACTCGGCCCGAGTGCGCATTTTCACGCCGGCCATCGAGATGCCGTTCGCCGGCCATCCCACCGTCGGCACCGCGGTGCTGCTGGCACAACTCAAGTCGTCATCGCCACAGGCGGCCGGCGATGCGCTGATCGTGCTCGAGGAGCAGATCGGGCCGGTACGGGTCGGCGTGCGGATGCGGCAGGGAAGCGCGGCGTTCGCGGAGTTCGACGCGCCCAAGTTGCCGCAGGAAAGCGGCACGCTGCCGTCCGTGGAGCGGCTGGCGGCGGCGCTCGGGCTCATTCCCGCCGAGATCGGCTTCGAGAACCATCGCCCGACCAAGTTCGCGGCCGGCAACACGTTCGCGTTCATCCCGGTGGCATCGCTGGAGGCCATCGCCAAGGCGCACGTGGCCTCCGCGCATTGGGGCGCGGCCATACAGGGCGGCATCGGCGCCTACCTCTACTGCCGGCAGACGGTGCACACCACCTCGGCCTTCCATGCGCGCATGTTCGCGCCCGAGCACGGCGTTCCCGAGGATCCCGCCACCGGCTCGGCGGCGGCAAGCTTTGCCGGTGTCGTGCATCGCTTCGACGCGCTGCCCGATGGGCAGCACAAGCGCGTCATCGAGCAGGGCTTCGAGATGGGGCGGCCCAGTCTGATCGACCTGTCGCTGCACGTGGAAGGCGGGAAGCTGGAAGCGGTGCGCATCGGCGGTCACGCCGTGCGGGTGGCCGAGGGCACCATCGAAGTGTAGAGCCGCGGCCCCGCCCGCGTCATCCGTCAGATCCGGTTCCTACCGCGAGCGCAGCGATACCGGGCTTTTGCCGCTCCCGTCCGCAGACACCATCTCCAGCGCATGCAGCCAGCCATCACGATCGCCGACCTGTCGAAGACCTACGCGTCCGGCTTCCACGCCCTCAAGCGCATCAACCTGGAGATCCGCCACGGCGAGATCTTCGCGCTGCTGGGGCCCAATGGCGCGGGCAAGACCACGCTCATCAGCATCGTGTGCGGGATCGTCAATGCCAGCCAGGGCCGCGTCACGGTGGGCGGCCACGACATCGTGCGCAACTACCGCGCCGCGCGCTCCCTGGTCGGGCTCGTGCCGCAGGAACTGACGACCGACGCCTTCGAGACGGTATGGGCGACCGTCACCTTCAGTCGCGGGCTGTGGGGCAAGCCGGCCGCGCCCGAGCACATCGCGCGCGTGCTCAAGGATCTTTCGCTGTGGGACAAGAAGGACAGCAAGATCATGACCCTGTCGGGCGGCATGAAGCGCCGGGTGATGATCGCCAAGGCACTGTCGCACGAGCCGCAGATCCTGTTCCTGGACGAACCGACCGCCGGCGTCGATGTCGAGCTGCGCAAGGACATGTGGGACGTGGTGCGGGCCCTGCGCGCCTCGGGTGTCACCATCATCCTCACCACCCATTACATCGAGGAGGCCGAGATGATGGCCGACCGCATCGGCATCATCGCCAAGGGCGAGCTGATCCTCGTCGAGGAGAAGGCCGAGCTGATGCGCAAGCTCGGCAAGAAGCAACTGACCCTGCACCTGCTGAACCCGCTCGATGTCGTGCCGGCGAGCCTGGCCAACCACCGCCTCAGTCTCTCCGGGGAGGGGCGCGAGCTCGTCTACACGTACGATACGCGCGCGGAGCGCACCGGGATCACGGCGCTGCTCCGGGACCTGAGCGAGGCCGGCATCCGCTTCCGCGACCTGCAGACCACGCAGACTTCGCTCGAGGAGATTTTCGTCGACCTGGTGAGGCGCGGCCAATGAACTATCGCGCGATCTGGGCCATCTACCGCTTCGAGATGGCGCGCACGGGACGCACGCTCCTGCAGAGCATCGTCTCGCCGGTGATCTCCACTTCGCTCTACTTCGTGGTGTTCGGTGCGGCGATCGGGTCGCGCATCACCAGCATCGACGGCGTCCCCTACGGGGCCTTCATCGTGCCGGGGCTGGTGATGATGATGCTGCTCACCCAGAGCACCGCCAACGCCTCGTTCGGCATCTACTTCCCGAAGTTCGTCGGCACCATCTACGAGCTGTTGTCGGCGCCGATCTCCTATCTGGAGATCGTTGTGGGCTACGTCGGCGCGGCCGCGACCAAGTCGATCATCCTTGGCCTCATCATCCTGGCAACGGCGGGCTTGTTCGTGCCGCTGCGCATCGACCATCCCGCGTGGATGGTGGCGTTCCTGATCCTGACGGCGCTGACATTCAGCCTGTTCGGCTTCATCATCGGCATCTGGGCGGATGGCTTCGAGAAGCTGCAGGTCATTCCGCTGCTGGTGATCACGCCGCTCACCTTCCTGGGCGGCAGCTTCTATTCCATCAATGTGCTGCCGCCCGTGTGGCAGACAATCAGCCTGTTCAATCCGCTCGTGTACCTGATTAGCGGCTTCCGCTGGAGCTTCTATGGGTCAGCCGACGTGGCCATCGGCATCAGCCTGTCGATGACGCTGCTGTTCCTGGCTTTCTGCCTGGCGATCACGTGGTGGATTTTCCGCACCGGCTACCGCCTCAAGAACTAAGCGTTGGGCGGAACGAGGCGCGCGTAGCCCTGCTCGAGCGTTTCCGCCAGAAGCCCAGCGTACTCGCCGTGCGTCGTGTCGGCGGCCGCGATCTCGCCGAGCCTGACACCGGCGAAGTCCTCGCGCTTGAGGTAGACGATGGGTGCGCTCACCGGCATGAGCTGGGCGCGCTGCTTCGCCAGCGTGGTGACGAGGCCGCGCATCTGGCCGGCGGGATCGAGCTGGGAGACCATAATCATGCGCATGGCGCCCTTGGTCAGGGAAACGAGGTGGATGTACATGCTCGAGGCCGGGATATAGAGCCGGCCGCGGTGCAGGAACGGCTTGTCCGGCCGGTCCCGCTCCTGGAACACGAGGCTCGGCCAGTCGTCCTCCCAGGCGATGTCGGTGCGATAGGCCATGATCCCGCCGGGGATCGTGAACGACGGGCGCAGGGTGAGATAGCTGCCGATGTAGTGATCGACGCCCGCGCGCGTGTAGGCGCCCATGTAGACGGGGGCCGCGCGCCCGAACTCCCCATTCGGCGCTGGGGCATCGCGCGGCTCGCCGGCGCGCCCCTCCTTGGCCCAGCCGGCGCGCACCTTGTCGAAGTCGAGACCGAGCACCATGCACACGTCGAACAGCGTCTGGTCGCGCACCGGGCGGCCCGACAGCAGGTTCTGGATGGTCTTCTCGTGGATGTCGGCGGCGTCGGCGAGCTCCGCTTGGGTCATCTTCTTCTCGATCATCGCCGTCTTGATGAGCGAGAGGGCAGGCGAGTGCTTGCCGTCTGTGCGCATGTGCCGCTGCGTCCTCGCCGCCCCAGTCGGGTGAGCCTAATCGGAATCGAGCGAAGCTGTCATCCCGGGAGCGCGGCTGTGCACAGCGCCAGCCTCAGTGGGGAAGCGCGAAGGCGCCCCACAACAGGAGCAGGCCCGCCGCCGCCAGCAGACAGTCCATGAGTGCTCGAAACTGATGGGCATCGAGCCGCAGCACGAAGCCCTTGGCGAGACGCGAGCCGACCATCAGCGTGGCCCCGACGATGAGCCCGCGCACGATTGTCTCGCCGGGCAGCGCATCGAAGCGCCGGAAGACGAGCGCCTTGGTGATGCCGATCGCCATGGAGCCGAACGCCTCGGTTGCCAGATAGGCGCCCTTGACGAGGCCGTAGGCGAGGAAGAAGGGCGTGTTGATCGGCCCCGTGGAGGCCACCATGCCCGACAGGAAGCCGATGCCGGCCCCCACCAGCGCCAGGTGCCAGGCATGGATGCGCAGGTTGCGCGCCAGCAGCCAGCGCCGCGCCGGGATCATGCCGAGAAACAGGGCGCCGAGCGTGCCTTCCACGATCCGTGCATCGAGGACCAGCAGGGTGCGGGCGCCGACGGCGGCGGCAGGTATCGCGGTCGCGCAATAGTAGGCGTTGGCGCGCCAGTCGACCTCCCGCCACCACACCACGACGCGCGAGAGGTTGGCCATCAGGGCGGCGATGGCCATGATCGGCACGGCCTCCACCGGCCCGAAGGCCAGCATGAGGACCGGCATCAGCATGATGCTCGCGCCGAATCCGACGATGCCGCTCAGCGTGCCCGAGAGCAGCCCGAGCGCGACGATGCCGATCCAGGTCATGTGCCGCGCGCCCGCTTGCCCGTCGCATGCCGCCCCTGATGGCGGCGCCAACAAATGGCCGGCCTTTTTGCTCACGTTGCCACGGAATCGCAAGCCCGTCCCTCGACGCAGGCGTGGTCACGAGGCGCGAGACAGCGATCGCGCACGCGACCTGCACGCGCTATCGCGGCGGCTCGGGCTTCGACGGCCAGGATATTCCGGAGGGGTTCGCGGATTGGGGCCGCGTCGCGGACGCCTGGCCCGTGCCGTCACGATTGGCGTCGGGCGCGGCGGCCGTCCGGCGCAGCAAAGCGGCGGACGCTTGCGCGTCCGCCGCCGGGTATGCCATCGGCAAGGTCTCCTGTTACTTGCCCAGAATCTCGACCATGACGCGTGCGACGCCCTGCGCCGTCATGCCGATCACGCCGGCTGCCGCCTTCGACAGATCGATGATGCGGCCGGCCACGTAGGGCCCGCGATCGTTGATCTTCACCTCGACGGACTTGCCGTTGCCCAAGTGCGTGACGCGCACGCGGGTGCCGAACGGCAGCGTCTTGTGGGCAGCGGTCAGCGCATTCGGGTTGAAGCGCCCGCCGGAAGCCAGCATCTGTGGCTGCCAGTAGAAGGACGCGACGCCGTGCAGGGAACCCTTCGGCCGCACCTTCTCAGGCGTGGCGGTCTTGGGGGCCTTCGGCTTCGGTGTGGCGGTCTTGGGCGCGGTGGCCTTAGGCGTGGTGATGGCAGGCGCCGGTGTGGTGACCTTCGGCGGCTTCCTGCGCGTCTCGGCGGCCTTGCGGGTGACGCTCGGCTTGCGAACGACGCGCTTGTGCCGGCGGATCTGCCTGGCAACGCGCGCGGGCTGGCGCTTGACGTAGCGCGAACGATAGGTGCGATCGTGTCTGTAGACACGGCGACGCGGCCTCACCTCGTCCTCGTCCTCGTCGTAGTAGTAGCGGACGACCTGGCGGTGGCGATAGGCGCGCTTGGCGCGTACCCGTTCGGAGGAACGCTCCGTCCATCGCTCGCGATAGCTGTCGCCGTCGTCGGCCGCCGCCGGCAGCGAGGTGCCGGCGCACAGCAGCAGCGCAAGCCCCAAGGATGCAAGCAGGTATCTCATGAATGTACTCCTCTGCGCATGACCCGATCGGCCCCGAGGCTGGCCGATGCCAGCCCTTCAATGCAGGATCGCGTTGAGGCGTTCCCCATTGCCCGTTCTTGAGGGATTTGCAGTGGCGAGTTGGTCGCCCGTCTGCAGTTCATCCCGAAGCCGAATGCCAGAACCCCGCGACAGAACTGCTGAATTTCACTCCAGCAATGCTCCTGGCGAGGCAAAATCAGCAAGCGAAGGCGGAAGGGTCAACCAGGAATCATGAACCAGATTCATGTATTTGCCGCAGGTGGCTCATATATCGCCTTAGATTCCAATAGCTCGCCGTGCAGGCCACAGTGCCACGTGACACATGCGCCACACGGAATAATCGTCGCAAGTGCTTGTTGCGAGGAGAAATTCAGCCGCGCGGCGGAACAAGCTGGCGAGACGGCGCGCAGAGACGAAAAGAGGCGCGGAGCCGTCGTGACGGCTCCGCGAGCGCTTCCGCCAGGGCGATTTTCTTACAGGGAGCCGGGATATCCGCCGCCGTCGATGAGCAGGTTCTGGCCGGTGATGTAGCCTGCGTGCGCCGAGCACAGGAAGGCGACCACGGCGCCGAACTCCTCGGCCGAGCCGAACCGTCCGGCCGGCACCGCCGCCTTGCGCTCCGCATCGACGACCGAGACGGCAACCTTGCGCGCTTCCGCCATCTTCTCCGTGGTGCCGCGCAGACGGTCCGTATCGAAGGGGCCCGGCAGGATGCCGTTGATGGTGACGTTGCTGCGGATGGCCTTGCGGGCAATGACGGCGACGGCGCCGGTCAATCCGAGCCGCGCGCCGTTGGATAATTCGAGCGCGGCGATCGGGTGCTTGATGGAGGCCGAGGTGATGTTGACGATGCGGCCGAAGCCCCGCTCCATCATGCCGTAGACGGTGGCATGGATCAGCGCGATCGGGCTGATCATGTTCCACTCCACCGCCTTGCGCCAGTCGTCCAGCGCGAAGTTCTTGAAGTCGCCTGGAGGCGGGCCGCCGGCGTTGTTGATCAGAATGTCCGGGTTCGGACAGGCGGCAAGGAGGGCCTTGCGGCCGGCGTCCGTGGTCACGTCGCAGGCGACGGGGGTGACCTTCACCCCGGTGGCGCTCAGCTCCTTGGCGGTGGCGTGCAGGGCCTGCTCGCCGCGGGCGCAGATCGTCACATCGACGCCCTCGCGTGCCAGCGCCTGCGCGCAGCCCTTGCCGAGGCCCTTCGAGGCCGCACAAACGATTGCCTTCTTCCCCTTGAGACCGAGATCCATGGACGTTTCCTCCTCCACCTGCGGGTGTCCCTGCCACCTTACAGCCCGCCCGATTGGGGCAAAAGCGGCCGATGCAGGCGGCGTCCGACGCGACGCATTCGTTCGGTTTCGGTGAGGCAGGCGGGCACGCAGTGAGGGCAACGGCCGAGTGCGGAAGGCGTCTGCCCCCCTTTGCAAATGTCGCCGGGAGCACGGCGCAATACGCTTCGCTATTGCGCCCTACTTGCTACTTTCGCAGCTCCTGCTCGATCCTGCCGAACATGTAGGTCCATTTGGCCTGCTGGGTCTCGACCAGGGTCGCCATGCTGGCTCGCAGGCCTGCGAGCAGGTTGCAGTCCGGCGCGCCGGCCGCAGCACCGGCCTGTCCGCCGTCCGTGATGCTCAGCAGCAGCGTCTCGGATTTCTGGTCGAAATCGGCGATCTTGTCGTCGCGCACCAGCGGCTCGGCCTCTTTCAGGAACTGGTCGTCGCTCCAGCCGCGCTTGGCCTTGAGCTGGCGCAGCTTCGCCTGGAACGGAGGCGTGTTCTGCTGGGCCAGGGTGCGCAAGGCGCTGGCCGCCTCGTCGACCACGGTCTCGAAATCAGTCTTGCTGCACGCGCCCTGGGCCGCTGCGGGGCATGCCGAATGGAGAACGACCAGCGCTCCGAGCAGCAACAGGCCGGACCGCATCTTACGTGGCTCCTCCTGGCGTTGCTCTACCCTTTGCCTGGATAGGGGCCGCGCGCAAGTGCACGGGCGCAGCAGCGGCGACCCGAAACGCGTCTTGCGCCTTCACAACGCAGGACCGAACTTGTTGGACTTGGGGAAGCCGCGCGGTGCCAGCCGGCCGGCCTGGGCGCGCTCGCCGACCCAGTCGCGCAACTCGCCATAAGGCAGCGTGAAGGTGCGGCCGGCGGGATCGAGCCAGGTGAGGCCCTCCGATCTCCGGAAGACGCGCACGTCGGAGAGGCTGCCGTCCTTGTAGCGCTGCAGCCGCACGCCCTTGCCGCGGCCCATCTCGGGCACCTCGTCGAGGGGGAACACCAGCATCTTCCGGTTCTCGCCGATGGCGGCCACCGTGTCGCCTTCGGCGGGCACGCACACGCATGCTTCGGCCGGCTCGTCCACGTTCATGACCTGCTTGCCCTTGCGGGTCATGGCGACCATCTCCTCCTCGGGCACGATGAAGCCGTGTCCGGACGTGGCGCCGACCAGCAGCTTGCGCCCGGGCTCGTGCACGAAGATCTCGACGAAGTCGCGGTTCTCCTCGAGGTCGACCATCAGCCGCACCGGCTCGCCGTGGCCGCGCCCGCCGGGGAGCTGGTCGGCAGCCAGCGTGAACACCTTGCCGTTGGAGGCGAGCAGCAGCAGCTTGTCGGTGGTCTGCGCCTTGACGGCGCGCTTGAGGCCGTCGCCCTGCTTGAATTCGAGCTTGGAGAGGTCGTCGATGTGCCCTTTGAGGGCGCGGATCCAGCCCTTGTCGGACAGGATGACCGTGATCGGCTCCTTCTCGATCATGGCCTGCTCGAGATCGACCTCGATGGCGGGAGCGCCGGCGAACGTGCTGCGGCGGCGGCCGAGCTCGGTCTTCTTCGAGTAGGCCTCGCGCGTCGCCTTCACCTCCTCGGCGATGCGGTCCCACTGCTGATCGTCCGACTTGAGCAGGGACTTGATCTCGCGGCGCTCCTTGCTGAGCTTGTCGTGCTCGGCCTTGATCTCGATCTCTTCCAGCCGCGACAGCGATTTCAGGCGCAGGTTCAGGATGGCCTCGGCCTGCACCTCGGTCAGCTTGAAGCGGGCGATCAGTCTGGCCTTGGGATCGTCCTCGAAGCGGACGATGCGGATCACCTCGTCGATGTTGAGGTAGGCGATGAGGTAGCCGTCCAGCACCTCCAGGCGATGCTCGATGCGCTTCAGGCGGAACTGCGAGCGACGCACCAGCACGACCTGGCGGTGGTCCAGCCAGTGCCTGAGCACCTTCTGCAGCGACAGCACCTGCGGCACCTGACCGCCGGTCAGCACGTTCATGTTGAGGGAGAAGCGGACCTCCAGCTCGGTCAGCCGGAACAGGCTCTCCATCAGCAGCAGGGGATCGACGGCGCGGCTCTTGGGTTCCAGCACGAGGCGGACGGTCTCGGCGGATTCGTCGCGCACGTCGCCCAGCAGCGGCACCTTCTTCTCGTTGATGAGCTCGGCGATGCGTTCGACCAGCTTCGCCTTCTGCACCTGGTAGGGCACCTCGGTGACGACGACCTGGTAGGTGCCGCGGCCGGTGTCCTCCTTCTCCCACCTGGCACGCAGGCGAAAGCCGCCGCGGCCGGTCTTGTAGGCCTCCAGGATGGACTCGCGCGGCTCGACGATCACGCCGCCGGTGGGGAAGTCGGGGCCTGGCACCATCTCCACCAGCTTCTCGACCGTCGCGTTGGGGTGCTTGATGAGATGCAGCAGCGCGGCGCACAGCTCATCGACGTTGTGGGGCGGGATGCTGGTCGCCATGCCGACCGCAATGCCCGAGGTGCCATTGGCCAGCAGGTTCGGGAAGTTGGCGGGGAGAACGACCGGCTCCTGGCCGGTGCCGTCGTAGGTGGGACGGAAATCGACGGTCTCCTCGTCGATCGTCTCGAGCAGCAGGCCCGCGATCGGCGTCAGCCGGCTCTCCGTGTAGCGCATCGCGGCCGGGTTATCGCCATCGACGTTGCCGAAGTTGCCTTGGCCGTCGACCAGCGGGTAGCGCACGGCGAAGTCTTGGGCGAGGCGTACGAGCGCGTCGTAGATGGCCTGGTCGCCGTGCGGGTGGAAGTTGCCCATCACCTCGCCGACGATCTTGGCGCACTTCTTGTAGCCGCCGGCGGGATCGAGCTTCAGCTCGCGCATGGCGTAGAGAATGCGCCGGTGCACGGGCTTGAGGCCGTCGCGCACGTCCGGCAGCGCCCTGTGCATGATGGTGGAGAGCGCATAGGCGAGATAGCGCTCCTCCAGCGCATCCTTGAGCTTGATGGGCTCGATGGGAGGCGGCGGAGCGGGCGGGGCGAGAATCGTGGATTTGGCCATGAGGGTTGGTTAGCGCAGGCCATGCCGAATCTCAACGCTGCCGGGCGGTTTCCCCCGCTGGCTCAAAATCCTGAGACACCTCGTCCCGGCGGCGGCCTACAGGCCTTTCTTGAGGGCCGCCAAATCCGGGAACCGTGGGGTGCGCTTCTCCTTCTGCGCCTGGAACGCCTCGCGCATGTGGCCGCGGGCGAGCATGCCCGATTGCCACAGCGCGATGTAGTCGAGCGCGTCGGCCGTGGTGTGGTCGCGGGCGTAGTTGATCATGGTCTTGGAGCCCGTCACGACCAGCGGGTCCTTGGCGGCAATCTCGCGCGCCGTGCCCAGCACCGCATCCAGCATGGTGGCGTGGTCGGGATAGATCTCGTTGACGAGGCCGATCGCCTTGGCCTTCTCGGCCGGCAGGCGGCGGCCGGTGTAGGCGAGCTCGCGCACCCACCCTTCCGGGATCAGCCGGCACAGGCGCGGGAAGGTGCCGACGTCGGCCGTGATGGCGATATTGATCTCCTGGATGCAGAAGAAGGCGTCGGCAGTCGCGTAGCGGATGTCGCAGGCCGAGGTCATGTCGACGGCGCCGCCGATGCAGCCGCCCTGGATGGCGGCGATCACCGGCACGCGCGCCTCGTCGAGACAGGAGAAGGTTGCCTGCAGCGCCTTCACCTTGTGGCGGAAGGCCTCGTTCGCCACCTGGGCG
Organism: Hyphomicrobiaceae bacterium; assembly: GCA_035253505.1. Taxonomy (GTDB): domain Bacteria; phylum Pseudomonadota; class Alphaproteobacteria; order Rhizobiales; family Hyphomicrobiaceae; genus AWTP1-13. Next base: position 848 of record DATFCC010000240.1, on the reverse strand, counting down.
TCGCCGCCTCCGCGGAGCCGCCGTCGTCAAACACCTCGAGATCCATGCCGGCGCTGAAGTGCCTGCCGGTCGAGGAGATCACGATCACCCGGGCACGCGCGTTGTCGTCGATGTCGCGCACGATCGCCGGCAGCTCGGACCAGAACGCGCGGTTCATGGCGTTGAGCTTCTCGGGCCGGTTGAGCCGCACATGTGCGACGCCGCCGGCGATGCCCACATCGAAGCATCCGGGCTTCGTGGCCGCAGAGCTCATGTTATCCTCCCTGCAACTCTTCGATCCTCAGGCGCAACCCGAAAGCTCATGCTGCCCGATCTGCCGCAAACCGAGATCGTCATCGTGGAGATGACGAACCGCTTCCGCAAGGAGAACAAGCTCGCCGACGTCAAGCCCAACGCCGCGCTGACGGCGGCGGCGCGAGCCTTTGCCCAATACCTTGCCAGGACCGGGAAGTTCGCCCACGAGGCCGACGGCCGCGGGCCCGACGCAAGGGCGGCCGAGAAAGGCTATGCGTTGTGTGTGATCGCCGAGAACCTGGCGCTGAATCTCGACAGCCGGGGCTTCGAGACGCGCCAGCTCGCGCATCAGGTGGTGGAGGGCTGGAAGAACTCGCCGGGCCATCGCGCCAACCTGGTGAGGCCGGACGTGACCGAGATCGGTGTCGGCGTGGCGCGCGCTCCCGACAGGGACCCCAAGTTCATCTCGGTGCAATTGTTCGCCCGGCCGATGGGCGGCAAGCTGGAGTTCCGCATCGAGAACCGGTCGGGCGTTGTGGTGAAGTACACACTGGGCAGCGAGGCGCACACGGTTCCGCCGCGCACGGTCGTCACCCATACCAGCTCGGGCTGCG
>DATFCC010000239.1:0-9391 GCA_035253505.1 Hyphomicrobiaceae bacterium | reverse complement strand
CGGCTTCCGCCAGCACGCGCCGGTTGACGGCGTAGCGGGGCCCCTTCACGGAGAAGACGAAGCCGTCCGGCGTCTCCCTGGCCCACTTGGCAAACGTGGATGCCGTCTGCGTGCGGTAGAACGTGCCGTTGATCTCGATCGCCGTCAGGTGCTCGCTGGCGTATTGCAGCTCGCGCGCATGCGGCAATCCCTTTGGGTAGAACGCGCCGCGCCAGGGCTCGAACGTCCACCCGCCGATACCGACCCTGATCCTGCCTTGCTTGGCCATGCTGTCAGCCTAACACGGGCAAAGGGACACCCGCCGTCGCGAACGCGGCCCTTTGCCGTGCCGCTACGTCGTCCAGCACGAAGCCGCGAATGGTGTCGTTGAACATGTCGTGCCAGTTGAGGCGCGCACGAAGGTGAAGGAAGACGCCGCCCAATCCGATGGCGGCGCGATCCATGAACACGAATTCGCGCGGCACTCTCACCGGGCCCTTCTCCTTCAGCACCTTGTGCACGGTGAAGGCTTCCTTGCGCCCATACTGGCCGGGAGTCGTGCCGTCGGCGATCTCGCGCTCGCGATCGTCGAGCAGCGGCCCATAGATGAATCGCGCCCAGATGTTGAGTGCGTCGATCAGCTCATGGGAAAGCCCGCTGAAGCCCCATGTCTCGTAGGCGTGCACGATGAGATCGCGGTTGCCGGTGAGGAGGCCGTTGTAGAGATCGATCACACCCTGCACGAAGGATGTGGGGAAGGTGCGGATGCAGCCATAGTCGAGCAGGTTGATGCCGGCGGGCTCGCCGAGCATGCGCGCACCGGCTGCGGCAGCCGCTTCGCCGGCCTCGGTTTCGAAGATCGTGTAGTTGCCGAGATGGGGATCGCCGTGGATCACGCCATAGTGCGAGAAAGGGTACCACCAGGCGCGGAACATGGCGCGGGCGATCGTGTTGCGGTGCTCGAGCGGTGCATCCTTGTAGTCCATCAGGCGGCGGCCCTCGAGCCACGTCATGGTCAGCAGCCGCTTGCTCGAAAGCTCGAGCAGGATGCGCGGCACGCGGATGATGGGGTCGCCGGCGAAGATCGCGCCGTAGAGGGCGGTGTGCCGTGCCTCGAGCTCGTAGTCGAGCTCCTCGCGCAGGCGCGCCGAAATCTCCTTGAGCACCTCGCCGGTCTCCACGGCGGGGTTCATGCGGGCGTGCAGCGCGAACACGACCTTGAGCTGGGTGAGGTCTGCCTCCACCGCCGACTGCATGTCGGGGTACTGAAGCTTGACGGCAAGCGGCCGGCCGTCGTGCGCCACCGCCCGGTGCACCTGCCCGAGCGAGGCCGATGCTGCAGGCTGCGGATCGAAGGACTTGAATCGCTGCCCCCACCCGGCGCCGAGCTCAGCCACCATGCGGCGGCGCACGAAAGCCGGGCCCATGGGCGGCGCCTGCGACTGGAGCTGCGACAGCTCCTGCGCGTATTCGGGCGGAAGGGCCTCGGGGATGGTGGCCAGAAGCTGCGCCACCTTCATGATCGGCCCCTTGAGGCCGCCGAGGGCCGCCGCCAGGGCCGCGGCGTTCCTGGTGTCGTCGCCATCGAGACCGAACAGCCGCTGGCTTGCGACCCGCGCCGCAACGGCCCCGACGTTGGTGCCGACCTTCACGTATCGCGCCGCGCGGGCCGCGATGCGGTTTGCTTCCTCGTCCCTCGTGTCGCTCAACGGCTGGCCTCCTGGCCCATGTGAATATCGGGCCGGGGACTGTCCGCGTCCAGGGGGCCAGCGCCGGCTCGCGCCCCGGCGCTGGATATGGCGGCGCGGCCCCGCTATGACACTTTCATGACATCGGGGTCGGACATGGCCATCCGGGAGCGCGGAGAGCAAGGCGGTGTGGTTTCGGGCTGGGGCGCCTTCGCCCGCGACCCGGCCACCCACGCCGTCATTGCCCTTGGCTTCACCCAGATCACCGCCTGGGGCACCACGCTCTATGCCCTGGGCGTGCTGGGCAAGCCCATCGCCGCCGACACCGGCTGGGGGCAGGGCTTGGTGTTCGGCGGCCTCACGGTGGCCTTGCTCGTGTCGGGCGGGGTGTCCGCCACCATAGGGCGGCTCATCGACCGGCATGGCGGCCGCCGCATCATGTCGATCGGCTCGATTTTCACGGCGGCGGGGCTTGCCGCCCTGTCGACGGTGACGCACCCCTATGCCTACCTCGCGGTGTGGGCCTTTCTGGGCCTCGCCATGCGCATGAACCTGTACGACGCAGCGTTTGCCGCACTCGTGCAGGTGACCCCGTCGCGGGGGCGGCGCGCCATCTCCTATCTCACGCTGTTCGGCGGCTTTGCTTCGACCGTGTTCTGGCCGATCGGCTACGAGCTCAACGCAAGCTATGGCTGGCGCAATACGCTGCTGATCTTCGCGGTCATCAACCTGTGCGTCTGCCTGCCGCTGCACTGGCTGGGACTGGCACGGCGTGACCCGGACGCCGAGGAGGATGACGGCGCCAAGCCGGTGGCGACGCCGGCGGCCGCACCGCTCGAAGGCACCGCCCGCACCATCGGCATGGTGCTGTTCGGCCTCATCGGTGCCGCGAGCGCCGTGGTCATGGGCGCGCTCGCCGTGCACCTGGTTCCGCTGCTGGAGGCGACGGGACTGGCCGCCGCCACCGCGGTGTTCCTCGCTTCCCTCAAAGGCTTCGCGCAGGTGGCGGGGCGGATCTGGGATCTGACGCTCGCGCGCAAGTGGCATCCCATCGACGTCGGCCGGGTGTCGATCGTCTTCCTGCCTCTGTCGTTCCTGGTTCTGATGCTGGGCGGTGCCAACTTCTGGACGGCGCTCGCCTTCACGCTGCTATTCGGCATCGCCAACGGGCTCGTCACCATCGTGCGCGGGGCCGTCCCGCTGGCGCTGTTCGGGCCCAAGGGCTACGGCAGGGTGCTGGGGGTGCTGGCGACGCCCTATCTGCTGCTCGCGGCCCTGGCCCCTGCAGCCTTCGCCCTCGTGGTTGAGCGTTGGGGATATGGGGCCGGCGAGGCGATCATGCTCGGCGCCGGCCTCGTCTCGTTCCTCGCCATGGAGGTGATGGCGCTCTGGTACCGGCGGCGCGAATAGAGTGCTCCAGATCAGACCGTACGGTGGTGAGGGACACGAACTGTGAGCAGTTTCAGGAGGTCGTCAACGACGTATCTGCTCTCTGTGAGCTCCAAACCGGCGGCCGGAATGAGGTTCTCAGTGTTGCGGTCGAAGCCCGCGCCGTAGGCCCATTTGACCCACGGCTGCCATACATACGATACGAAGCGACGCAGCGTATCCTTGGGCCGCACGTACTCCAGGAGACGGATGACGCCCCCCGGCCTGACCACCCGACCCAACTCGCGAAGCGCCGGGACCTGTGAAGCATCGTCCAGGACACAAAAGAGGAAGCTCGAGACCGCCGCATCGAACGAGCTGCTCGGAAACTGAAGCCTCGTGACATCCATTTGATAGAGGCGATTGCCAGCCGCAAGGGTCGGACAGCGTTCCCGCGCCCGCGCCAGCATCGCCGGACTCGTGTCGATGCCAAAGACCACCGAATCCGCGGGATAGTACTCGCAATTGCGACCTGTGCCGATGCCTGCGTCCAGCAGGCGCCCAGACATGCCATCAAAGAGCAGCGGCCGAATGGCACGGTAGCGGAATCGCTCGAACGGGAGATCCAGCAGGTCATAAAAGGGAGCTATCCGCTGGTATCGACCCTCATTGGTTGTCACGAGAGCGTCTCCCCAAGCAGGGACGAAGGTAGCTCAGCCTGTTATTCGTCGTCGCAGAACTCGAGCCCTGTAGACTAGCGAGAGGAAGACAATCGCCGCATGTCCCGCCTGTATCAGGCCGCGGTCAGCGCGCCGGGACCGGGATACACGCAGAGCAAGCCGTAGATCCCGAGCGCCGTGGCGCCCGAGACGCCGAGCTCGCCGGGTGGGTCGGACAGCTTGGCCGCCATGCGCTCGGCATCCTCGCGGCGTATACATTCCACCACCAGTGCACCGGCGGCACGCTGGTCCTTGGCGCGGCTGCGCATCTCGGCGGTGTCGGAAGGCGTCTGTGCGGCCGAGGCGGTCCATAGCTGCACGCGCGCGACACCCGGCTCGATCGCCATCTTGCTGACGAGCGTGGCCGCACCGGATGTCGGTGCCATGGCGCCGTCGACGCGCAGCACAGCGGCGTGCGATCCAATCAGGTCGCCTGCGGCCGCGTGCAGGTCGCATACGGTGCGCACCGAGTTGCGGAATGCGACCTTCATCGTCTCCGACGTCCACGGCGTGGGCGCGTTGAGCCGCTCGACGTAAGCGGGCGAAGACAGAACCTCCGGCGTCTCCACCTCATAGAAGGCGAAGAACCGGCGATTTCCCCCGGACACCAGCTCGTAGCGGCGGCCGAAGCGGAAGCCCGGCACACCGACCCGCTCCTGCAGGTGCTCGCGGATGTACCAGCGCTCGAAGTGCTCGTAACCTTCGGGCGTACAGTCGTTGAAGACGGCGAGGATGCCGGCCGGCATGGAGCCTCCTTCAGGCCGCGTCGCGCGCCGCGCCCTTATCGAGCAGGCCGGCCTCGATCAGCCCTTGACGGATCCGCGCGATCTCGCTTCGCCCGATCTTGACGAGCGGCGGGCGCACGTGGGCGCGCGGGAGGCGGCCCAGCAACACCAGCGCCTCCTTCATACGATTGTGCATGTCGACGAAGGGATCGGCATAGAACACTCGCATCAACGGCTCGATGCGATCGTTGAGCGCGCGCGCCGCGGCGAGATCGTTGCGCTGCACGGCCTGGAACAACTGCGCCTGCAAATCCGGAATGACGCTGCCGCTGCCCGACAGAAGCCCGTTGCAGCCGAGCACGAGCGAGGAGAAGAGCCATGCGCTGTGCGTGGAAAGCACGTTCACCGGCCGCGGCAGGCTTTGCAGCGTGCGCACGTGCCACTCGTGATGCGGCACGTTGCCGATCCAGTCCTTGATGGCGCGGACGTTGGGCACCTCCTCAAGAAGTTTCAGCAGCGTGTCCTTCGGGTAGCCCTGGCCCGTGCTCAGCGCGTACTGGAAGGCGATGATGGGCAGGTCGGCGGCGTCGGCGATGCGCTTGAAATGGGCGATGACCATTGCCGGCGTCTGACCCATGGCGAAGGGCGCCGGCGGAAAGACGAGTAGCGCGGATGCGCCACCCTCGGCGGCCATGCGGGCGATGCGCGCCGCCTCCAAGCTGCCGTCGGCCCAGATGCCATTGATGAGCGGCAGGCGCGCGCCGATCTCGTCCTGGGCGATGGCAAGGATGCGCCGCTGCTCCTCGAAGGTGCAGGAAGCGACCTCGGTCGAGTGGGCATTGACCGTGATCGCCGAGATGCCCGCGGTGGCGGCGACGTCGCGCAGGTGGCTGCGGAAAGCTGCCTCATCGATAGCAAGATCCGCATCAAAGGGCAGAAGCACGGCCGGAATGACGCCGTGAGGGATGTAGCTCTTGTGGCGCGGCATGGGGCTCACCTCGTTTGCAGCCATCATCGCAGATCAGGCGCTGTCCCGCCAGATCGGCACCGACGGAACGATTTGCGTTGCGGGCGGCGCTGCTCCATTTGCCCAGGATAGCACACTGGCCTGGAAGTTTCCCGGGAGGGAGGGTTGCATGGGCGGGGCTTGGCGGGTTGCGGCCAATCGTCTACCAAATCCCGCGCGGGATGGCCTCGTATCGCCGACCCTCATCTTCACCGCCCAGCCATGGCCGCCTGCGCCCGTCGCTGAAGCGAAGGAGCAACCATGTCTCGCATCGTCACTGTTGCCGCCGCCCAGCTCGGCGCCATCCAGAAGGCCGATTCGCGTCAGGCCGTCGTCGCACGCATGATCGATCTGATGGACAGGGCCAAGGCACAGGGTGCGGATTTCATCGTCTATCCCGAGCTGGCGCTGACGACGTTCTTCCCGCGCTGGTACCATGAGGACCGCGCAGAGGCGGACTTCTGGTTCGAGCGCGAGATGCCCAACGCGGCAACGCGGCCGCTGTTCGAGCGGGCTGCCAAGCATGGCATGGGCATGACCTTCGGCTACGCCGAGCTCACGCCCGAGGGCCGCCACTTCAATACGTCGATCCTCGTCGACCGCGGCGGCGCCGTGGTCGGCAAGTACCGCAAGGTGCACCTGCCCGGTCATGTCGAGTTCGATCCCGAGCGCAGCCACCAGCACCTGGAAAAGCGCTACTTCGAGCCGGGCGACCTCGGCTTTCCGGTCTGGCGCTACATGGGCGGCATCTTCGGCATGTGCATCTGCAATGACCGGCGCTGGCCCGAGACCTATCGCGTCATGGGCCTGCAGGGCGTGGAGATGGTGACGCTGGGCTTCAACACGCCCTCGGAGAACTCGCAGAAGAGCGCGGAAGGAACAGCCAAGCGCATCTTCCATCACAAGCTGTCGCTGCAGGCCGGTGCTTACCAGAACTCGACCTGGGTGGTTGCAGTGGCGAAAGCCGGCGTCGAGGACGGCCACGCCCTGTTCGGAGCCAGCGCGATCGTCGATCCGGACGGCGAGATCGTCGCCGAGACGCGCTCGGAGGAGGACGAGGTGATCGTGCATCGCTGCGACCTCGATGCCACGCGCTTCGGCAAGGAGACGATCTTCGATTTCAAGCGGCATCGCCGCATCGAACACTATGGGTTGATCACGTCGCAGGTCGGCGTGGTGCTGCCGCCGGAGGCCTGATGCCCGACCTCAACCTGCAATTCGCCGATCTCGCGCCGCGCCAGCGCTACAAGCTTCTGTGCGGCCTCGTCGTGCCGCGCCCGATCGCCCTGGTGTCGAGCCTCAGCCCGGCCGGCGTGGTCAACGCAGCGCCCTACTCGTTCTTCAACGCCTTCTCCGAGAACCCGGCGCTGATCGTCCTCGGCCTGCAGCACAACGACGACGGCACGCCCAAGGATACGACGCGCAACATCCAGCTTTCGGGAGAGTTCGTGGTCAATCTCGTCGACGAGGGCATCGCCGAGGCGATGAACGTGACTGCCACCGAGTTCCCTTCCGACATGAGCGAGCCTGAGATCGCCAATCTCCGGCTGGCGCCGTCGACCCTGATAAAGCCGCCTCGACTGGCCGATGCGCCGGCCTCCTTCGAATGCCGCCGTGTGGTCGGCCTCGCCTTCGGCCCGCAACGCGAGCTGCTGATCGGAGAGGTGATCGGCGTACATGTGCGCGAGGGCATCGTCGATCCGGCGACCCTCAACGTAGACTTTGCCGCGCTGCGCCCCGTCGGACGCCTCTGTGGCAACATGTACGCCCGCCAGCGTGACATGTTCGAGCTCAAGCGGATCTCCTACGCCGAGTGGCGCGCGAAGCGTGCCGCGTCCTGAAACAGCGTCAGGCTTGCAGAGCTGATCGCGCGCCTGCGGCGCGCAAGCACTGTTGCTGCGCCGGAACGCTCCACAGGAGAAAATTGCCGAAGCAGCCGAGAGGCTTGCCCGCCGCCTCTTGCAGCGCAACACTTTCAACGTAAGCGATTGCCGGGAGCTGGGGGCGTATCCGGTCGGCGTGCCAGACGAGGGGTGGATTGCGGAACAGTCTTACATGGGCCCACGTGGCCCGGTATTGGCTGCTGGTCGGGTTGGTGTTGACCCTCCTGTCGGTGATCGCCTCACTGCATCTCGGCCGGGCCTCCAAGACCCTCGCCGATACTGGAAACACCGCACCGAGCGGGTCACCGACACCGGGCAGCGCACCCGCGCTTTCCGATGCGAGCCGTTGGCGAAAGCAGTGGTGGATCGACCGCACAGCCAAGCTCTTGCGCGGCGGCGAAGGGCTAGGTCCCGACGATGCCGTCGGCGAGCTGCTGCCGCTCTCCAAGGAAAGCATCGCGCGCCGCTTCATGCAGGACCCGCGCTTCGGCGACACGATGGTCGACTTCAACCTGTTCTTCCTGGGTTTCAAGTCGGACCATCTCAAGTCCGACGGGATTTATGATCGCACCGTATTCGATTTTCCGAATGCCATTGCAGCCGCCCAGTCGCTGCTGAAGGGGGGCGACTACTTCACCCTGTTCGACCTGGAGGGGCCGTTCTACATGGCCCCGCTGCGCAACGACTTCTCAGACGAGCCCCCGCCGGCAACGGATGCCGGCCTGACGCCTGCGGCGCTGCGCAAGAAGGCAATGGGCGACATCGAAGCCGTGTTTGCCGATGCGCTGACCTTCGCCGAGGGAAAGCCGGCGCCGCGTCTGCCGGCGCTCTGCACCAGGGTCGAAGCGCTGGCCGATAGCGCAGACCACCTGACACCGCAGCTCCATCGCGCCTTCGACGACGCCGAAATCTTTGCGCTTATCCGCGGAGAGGTTGTGGCGGCACCCCTCGAGATGCTGGCCAGCGTCGCCGAGAAGGCCTGCAACGGCGCAACGCCTGCTGTCGAGGCGCGCAAGGCCCTCGTCGAAGGGCTCCAGCGCGCACTGGCGGCGGTGCGGCGCACGTTCTCCGCAATGGCCGCCTTCGAGCCCGATGTCTATCAGCCAAGATCCGTCCTCGACTTCAAGCGCTTCGATCTGTCCGCCTTCCCGACGAAGCAGAAATGGCTGAGCTTCGGCTACGAGCAGGGAATGGCGCTCGCCAACTCCTCGACCAACTTCAACCGCAAGCGCGCCGCCTACATCCTCAAGCACTTCTTCTGCGATGACTTGATCCCGATCGGGTTCGAAACGCCGCAGGAGCATGTCGGCGGTGCGCACGGCTCGCAGACGAGCTGCTTTGCCTGTCATCACAAGCTCGACCCGATGGCCGGTTTCTTCCGTGCCTACGGCGCCTACTTTTTCGACTACTCCCGCTCGCCCGACATCGTCTTCGACGACCTCGCCACCAAGATGCGTACGCGTTACGAGGCGGTCTGGAAGTCGGCGAGCAAAACGCAGCCGGGCTGGAACGTCGGCTACATCCGCTCGGCGCGCTGGCAGAGCTACAACAGCTACGGGACGTCGATGGGTGACCTGTCGCGCATCCTGCGCACGGCACCCGAGGTCAAGCGCTGCCTGGTCCGGCGCCTGCACGAGTACATCGTCGCCGAGGACCAGAGCATCGATCGCGGCTACCTCGAGCACCTGACACGCACGTTCGAGGCGGAGGCGGCAGAAAACTCATCGGCGGCGGTCAAGAACACCATCGTGCGGATCCTGCAGAGCGCAGCCTACGACGAGCGCAATGCCGATCCCAAGCGCTGCTACGACGCAGCGCCGGAGACCACCGGCGGCGAGCGTCCACCGTGCCGGGTCGCTTTCATCCTCAGCCGGAACTGCTCGCAGTGCCACAACGCCGGCAGTGAGGACGAAGCCGCGCGCCTCGATGTCGACACGTGGATTGCCGCACGCGATGGCGACGGCGGCATGTTCCGTCACGTCGACTCCAAGATGAGTCAACTGTCGCCGCGCGACAGCCTAAC
>DATFCC010000238.1:0-2480 GCA_035253505.1 Hyphomicrobiaceae bacterium | reverse complement strand
CGATATCGGCATCAAGCCGGACATCCGCTTCAACCCGGACGAGGGCGAGGTCTCCATTGAGGCTGGCGGCGGCGGCTTCACCATCAAGAAGGACAAGATCGCCGTAAAGACCCCCTTCGGCGACTTCGACCTAGACTGGTGATCCCCGACCCCGGCTTCCGCAGGCGGCGCGCTAACCCTTGCGGTTGGCGCGCAGCTTCGCCCAATAATCCAGGCGCTTCCTGATCTCGGCCTCGAAGCCGCGCCCTGGCGGGGCGTAGAACTGCTCGCGACGCATGCCGTCGGGAAAATAGTCCTGGCCGGAAAAGGCCTCGGCCGAATTGTGGTCGTATTCGTAGCCTTCCCCGTAACCCTTGTCCTTCATCAGCCGCGTGGGCGCGTTGAGGATGTGCTTGGGCGGTGGCAGGCTGCCGTGCTCCCTGGCCGCGCGCATGGCCGCGCCGAAGGCGGTGTAGGCGGCGTTGGATTTGGGAGCGGTGGCGAGGTAGACCACCGCCTGCGCCAGCGCCAGCTCGCCCTCAGGCGAGCCCAGGAAGTCGAACACGTCCTTGGCGGCCAGGGCCTGCACCACCGCTTGCGGATCGGCGAGCCCGATGTCCTCGATCGCCATGCGCACGACCCGGCGCGCCACATAGAGGCGGTCCTCGCCCCCGTCGAGCATGCGTGCCAGCCAGTAGAGGGCCGCATCGGGATCTGAGCCGCGCACGGCCTTGTGCAGGGCACTGATCAGGTTGTAGTGGCCGTCGCGCGACTTGTCGTAGAGGGGCGCACGGCGCTGCACCAGATCGGTCAGGGCCGCCCTGTCGAGAGGGTCGGCACCGGAGGCCACTGCACCATAGAGCTCCTCGGCAAGGTTCAGCATGGTGCGCCCATCGCCGTCCGCCATGGCCTTGAGGGTCTCCCGCGCTTCCTCGTCGAGCGGCAGGGCGCGTTTCTCCTCAGCCTCCGCCCGGCGCAGCAGCGTCTCCAGGGCCGCCTCGTCGAGCCGGTGGAACACCAGCACGACGGCGCGCGACAGCAGGGCCCCGTTGAGCTCGAAGGAGGGGTTCTCCGTGGTGGCACCGACCAGCGTAATGGTGCCGTCCTCCATATGCGGCAGGAAGCTGTCCTGCTGCGAGCGGTTGAAGCGATGGAACTCGTCGATGAAGAGCAGCGTGCCCCGGCCGGTCTCGCGCCGGCTCTTGGCACGGTCGAAAGCCTTTCGCAGGTCCTGCACGCCGGAAAAGATGGCGGAGAGCTGCTCGAAGGCGAGGCTGGTCTCGTCGGCCAGCAGCCGGGCCGCCGTCGTCTTGCCCGTGCCGGGCGGACCCCACAGGATCATGCTTTGCAGGCGACCGCTCCTGAGCGCGCGCGTCAACGTGCCCGCCGGGCCGACGAGGTGATCCTGGCCGACGATGTCGGCAAGCTTCCTCGGGCGCAGCCTGTCAGCCAGCGGGCGCGGCGCCTCGCGCTCCATGCCGGCGGCTTCGAAAAGATTGGTCATTGCCCGACTATAGACCGTCCCGAGGGCGATACGCATGCCGCGGTTGGCGCACTCATCCTCCCAACTGCAGCCGGACCTGCTGGTTGCCGCGCTTGAGCAGAACCAGCCACACCTGCTGGCGTTCCCTGAGCGCGCCTTCCAGGTCCTTCACGGACTCGATCTTGTTCTGCCCCACCTGCTGGATGATATCGCCGGTCTGGAACCCGATGCGAGCCGCCCTCGACTGCGGGCGCACCTGCAGGATCACCACGCCGTCCTGGTCCTCCAGGCCGATCTCGTCGGCGATTGCGGGAAGAATGTTGGCAACGCGCGCACCGTCGAAAGGATGGGCGCCGGACAGATTGCGCACGTCGTCCTTGCCCGCCTGCGGGGCAGCGCGCAGCGCCACCTCGGCAGAGAGCTGCCTGCCCCGCCGGACGAAATCGATGCGGCAGGCATTGCCGATGCCGCGGGTGATGAGCCGGTATTGGATGGCGCGCGGGTCGGCAACCTCGTGACCATCGATCCCGACGATCACATCGCCGGCCTGCAGCCCGGCCTGCGCCGCAGGGCTGGCGGCGTGGACCCTGGTCACGATCGCACCGGACACGCGCGAAAAGCCCATGGCCTCGGCCATCTCGCGCGTCACGGCATCGAGCTTGGCACCGAGCCACGGCCGCTCCAGCTTGCGGCCGGCGACGGCGCTTTCCGCAATCAGCTTGACGATGTTGGACGGAATGGCGAAGCCCACGCCGTGGGAGCCGCCGGAGCTCGAATAGATCGCGGTGTTGATGCCGACGATGCGCCCGGCCATGTCGACCAGCGCGCCCCCCGAGTTGCCGGGATTGATGGCGGCATCGGTCTGGATGAACACCTGCGCGTCCGAGCGGCCGACCTCGCTGCGCCCGAGCGCCGAGACGATGCCGCTGGTGACCGTCTGGCCGATGCCGAACGGATTGCCGATGGCGAGCACCATGTCACCGACTTCTATGGCATCGGAGTCCTCGAATTCCAGGTG
>DATFCC010000237.1:0-3674 GCA_035253505.1 Hyphomicrobiaceae bacterium | reverse complement strand
CGCTTCCGCATCGACCTGCCAGCCGCCTAAGATGCTTGGTGAACGCCCGTTTACCGAAGGAAGCGTCCCATGGATTTCGACATTCCCGCCGACATCGCCGCCTATTTGCGCGAGCTCGATGAATTCATCGAACGCGAGATCCGGCCGCTCGAGCGCGAGAACGACAATATCCGCTTCTTCGATCATCGCCGCGAGCATGCCCGCACCGACTGGGACAATGACGGCCAGCCGCGGCACGAATGGGAGGAGCTGCTGGCCGAGATGAAACGGCGCGCCGACAAGGCCGGCCACCTGCGCTTCGGCCTGCCCCGGGAGCTCGGCGGCAAGGACGGCTCCAATCTCGCCATGGCGATCATCCGCGAGCACCTCGCGCACAAGGGGCTCGGCCTGCACAACGACCTGCAGAACGAGAGCTCGATCGTCGGCAACTTCCCGGTCGTCCTGCTGCTGCACCGCTTCGGCACCCAGGAGCAGAAAGACCGCTACATCGAGGGCATGTTCAAGGGCACCGAGCGCATCGGCTTCGGCCTGACCGAGCCGATGCACGGCTCCGACGCCACCTTCATGGAGACCGCCGCGGTCAAGCAGGGCACCGACTGGATCATCAACGGCATGAAGCGGTTCAACACCGGCATGCACACCGCGACCGCCGACCTCGTGTTCGCCCGCACCTCGGGCAAGCCAGGCGATGCGCGCGGCATCTCGGCGTTCCTGACGCCCGTGAAGTCGCCGGGCTTCAAGATCGAGCACATGTGGTGGACCTTCAACATGCCCAGCGACCACGCCGAGGTGTCGCTGACCAACGTCAAGGTGCCGAATTCCTCGATGCTGGGCGAGGAAGGCCGCGGCCTCGACGTGGCGCAGACCTTCGTGCACGAGAACCGCATCCGCCAGGCCGCCTCGAGCCTCGGCGCGGCGCAGTACTGCATCGACATGTCCGTCGCCTACGCCAAGAACCGCAAGGTGTTCGGCAAGGCGCTCGCCACCAACCAGGCGATCCAGTTCCCGCTCGCCGAGCTGCACACCGAGGCCGAGATGACGCGCGGCCTGGTGCGCAAGACCGCGTGGCATCTCGACCGCGAGCACCACATGAACGTCAGCGAATGGGTGGCGATGTCGAACTACCGGGCCAACCGGCTGGTCTGCGAGGCGGCGGACCGGGCGATCCAGGTGCATGGCGGCATCGGCTATTCGCGCCACACGCCGTTCGAGCACATCTACCGCCATCACCGCCGCTACCGCATCACCGAGGGCTCGGAGGAGATCCAGATCCGCCGCGTCGCCGGCGCCCTGTTCGGCTTCTGGGGCGCGCAGAAGGCCTCGACCGCGCCGAAGCAATGAGTGGCGCCACGCGCGCCTCTCCCCCTCACCTAACCTCTCCCCCTAGCGGGGGAGAGGAATCGGAGGATGAGGACCCTCACCTCATGCTCCTCTCCCCCGCTAGGGGGAGAGGTTGGGTGAGGGGGCTATGAACCGCGACCGCCTCACCGCCGAGCTCGTGATGATGGTGACCGTCCTGCTGATGGGGTCGAGCTACCCCTTCGCCAAGGAGGTGCTCGCCACCATGAGCCCGCTGCTCTACAGCGGCTCGCGCTATGTCATCGCCGGCCTGTTCCTGTTCGGAGCGCTCGCCGTGCTGCGCCAGCCGATCGCCCTGCCGCGCCGCGACTGGCTGCCGATCGGCCTGCTGTCGATCGTCGGCGTCGCCGCCTTCCAGGCGTTCTGGGGGCTCGGCATGGCGCGCACCGCGCCCAGCATCGGCTCGATCGTGATGACGACCACGACTGCTTTCTCGGCGATCCTGGCCTCATTGAGCGGCCGGCGGCTGTCGGCGCTGGGCTGGCTCGGCATCGCGGTCGCCTTCGCCGGCGTGGTGATCGTGGTGAACAACAGCCTTAGCCGCATCACGCTCGCGCTCGACAACGTCGCCGGCGCGCTGTTCTGGCTGCTCTCGGCCTTCCTGTGGGCGCTCTATGTCGAGCGCTGCGCCCCCTTCAACGCCCGGCTCGGCACGCTCCGGGTGTTCGCCTGGACCAGCCTGATCGGGTCGGTGCTGCTGACGCTGCTCGCCGCCTGCATCGATTCCTTCAGCGAGTTCGGCCTCCTCAGCGGCCCGCAATGGGGCTACTGGCTCTACACCGCCATTTTCCCGGTGGGTGTGGCTTTCATGGGCCTCAGCTTCGGCTTCGAGCGGCTCGGGATCAGCCGGGTGATGGTCTACATGTACCTGATCCCGGTCGCCGCCGTGGCCCTGGCGGCCCTGTTTTTCGGCGATCCGCTGACCTCCGCCCGCGTCCTGGGCGGCCTGATCGTGCTTTTGGGCGTGATCCTGACCCGGGTGACGCTCGACCGTGCCGCCCGCCTTCGGTAGAAAAGCGCCGTGAAAACAGCAGTGAAAAAGGGCTCGCTCAAGCCCGTGACCCAGGAACTGACGACCCCCGGTTCGGGCGGTCGGCGGGCCTTCGTCGCGCGCCGGACCAAGGAGACCCGCATCGCCGCCGCGATCAATCTCGACGGCACCGGCCAGTACGACATCAAGACCGGCATCGGCTTCCTCGACCATATGCTCGAGCAGCTCAGCCGCCACAGCCTGATCGACATCACGCTGCGCGCCGAGGGCGACCTGCACATCGACTATCACCACACGACCGAGGATTCGGGCATTGTGCTCGGCGAGTGTCTCAGCAAGGCGCTCGGCGGCCGCGCCGGCATCCGCCGCTACGGCAGCGCCACCATCCCGATGGACGAGACGCTGACCGAGGTCGCGCTCGATGCGTCCAACCGGCCGTACCTGATCTGGAAGGTGACCTTCTCCAAGCCCAAGCTCGGCACCATGGACACCGAGCTGTTCAAGGAATGGTTCCAGGCCTTCGCCCAGCTCGGCGGGCTGACCCTGCACGTGTGGAACCACTACGGCGAGAACAACCACCACATCGTCGAGAGCTGCTTCAAGGGCCTCGCGCGCGCCCTGCGCGTCGCCTGCGAAGTCGATCCGCGCCAGACGACGGCCGTCCCCAGCACCAAGGGCGTGCTGTAACCACCATGACCGTCGCCATCGTCGACTACGGCTCGGGCAACCTCCGATCCGCCGCCAAGGCCTTCGAGCGGGCCGCGCGCGAAGCGGACACCGACGAGCGCGTGCTGGTGACGTCGGACCCGCACGAGGTCGAGCAAGCGGACCGCATCGTGCTGCCGGGCGTCGGCGCCTTCGCCGACTGCCGCGCCGGGCTCTACGGCGTGCCGGGCATGGTCGATGTCCTGCAACGTGAGGTGATCGAGCGTGGCAAGCCGTTCCTCGGCATCTGCGTCGGCATGCAGCTGATGGCCACGCGTGGTGTCGAGTACGGTGTGCATGCCGGCCTCGACTGGATCGCGGGCGACGTGGTGCGCATCGAGCCGGGCAAAGAGCACCTCAAGATCCCGCACATGGGCTGGAACGAATTGCTGGAGCTGAAGCCGCACGCACTGCTCGAAGGCATTGCGCCGCATGACCACGCCTACTTCGTGCATTCCTTCCAGCTCAGGACCACCAGGCCCGACACGTTGCTGGCGACCACCGAGTACGGCGGCACGGTCACTGCTGTTGTCGGCCGCGACAACCTGGCGGGCACGCAGTTCCATCCGGAGAAGAGCCAGGCGACGGGCCTGCGCCTGATCGCCAACTTCCTGCGCTG
>DATFCC010000236.1:0-3059 GCA_035253505.1 Hyphomicrobiaceae bacterium | reverse complement strand
TTCTTCGAGACGGCGCTGACCTTCCTCGCCGGCTACGGCGTGCGTGCGTTCCTGGTCGCGCAATCGCTGAACCAGATCGAGAAGGCCTACGGCCCCAACAACGCCATCCTCGACAACTGCCACGTGCGCGTGGCCTTCGCGCCGAACGATGAGCGGACGGCCAAACGGCTGTCGGAGGCGCTCGGCACCATGACGGAGGAACGGGCGCAACGCAATCTGGCGGGACACCGCCTGTCGCCCTGGCTGTCGCACCTGGCCGTGTCCAGCCAGGAGACGCCGCGACCATTGATGACCGCGGGCGAGGTCATGCAGCTGCCGGCCGGCGAGCAGCTGGTGCTCGTGTCCGGCACGCCGCCGATCCGCGCCCGCAAACTCGCCTATTTCGCCGATCGCAACTTCACGGAGCGCTGCCTGCCGCCACCCCGCCTGGTGCGCCCGGCCGACAAGGATGCGACGCGCGTCGGCGACGATTGGAGCGGCCGCACGCGCGTCATTGATGCGCGCCTCGACCAACCCTGGTCGGATCTCGTGTCCTCGGCGGGCCGCGCGCCCGAGCCGGCACCGGCACACGAACGGGCGCCCGAGCTTGCGGGACCATCCAATGCCGACCTCGATCTGCTGCGTGACGATGACGTTATGACGGCCGCAACCGAAACCGGCGAAGGCATGGTCGTGGGGCGCGCTGTCGATGACGACGACCTGACGCGCGCGCTCTGAGGCCTTCCCCATGAAGCAGCGCCTCACACTATATCTGACGCCCGAAGCCGCGGACCGCCTCAACCTGGTAGCCAACTACCGCAAGGGTGCCAAGTCGGCGCTGGTCGAGGAGGCGTTGGGCCGCTACCTCAATCCGGAACGCAACCGGCTGCTCGACGACGCCGTGCTGCGGCGGTTGGACGGGCTGACCAAGGCTGTCGGCGTCGTTGCTCGCGACGTCGCCATCGCCACCGAGACGCTGTCGCTGTTCGTTCGCTACTTCCTGACCATCACGCCGCCGTTGCCGCAGGCCGAGCAGGACGCCGCCCGCGCGCTCGGCCGGCAGCGCTTCGAGGTGTTCGTTGCCCAGGTCGGCCGCCGGCTCGGCTCCGATCATCGCCTGGTCTCCGAGGTGCTGGAAAGCATCGCCGCCCACAACCCCGACCTGTTTGCCACCGCCACCGACGATGCGCCCCTCAAGCCGGTCGCGCCCGCCGAGCCGCCCACGCGCGAGCGCAAGTCCAACCCGTCACCACCACGTGGAAACGGCCATGGCTGATCTGTTCTCCTTTGCCGCGCAGCAGGCGCAGGGACGCCGCCGCCAGATGCTGCGCACGGCTTTCGGTTCCACCATTGCTGCCGCGCTCGCCGATCCGAGCGTGATCGAGGTGATGCTCAATCCGGACGGCAGGCTGTGGTTTGACAAGGCCGGCAGCGGCCGCACCGATACCGGCGAGCGCGTCGAAGCTGCAGAAGCCGAGCGCATCATTCGCCTGGTCGCCGCCCACATGCGGCGCGAGGTGCACGACAAGGCGCCGATCGTCTCCGCAGAGCTGCCCGAGTCCGGCGAGCGCTTCGAGGGTCTGATCCCACCCATCGTGTCGGCGCCGTGCTTCTCGATCCGCAAGCCGGCCGAGGTGCTGTACCGCCTGGCCGACTACGTCGCCGCCCGCATTCTCAACGGCCGCCAAGCCGAAGCCCTCAAAGCGGCCGTGCAGGAACGCAAGAATATCGTCGTTGTCGGCGGCACCTCCTCGGGCAAGACCACGCTGGTCAACGCCTTGCTCGCCGAAATCGCCGCGCTCGACGAGCGCGTGGTGATCCTGGAGGACACACGCGAGCTGCAATGCGCGGCTGCGGATTGCGTGGCGCTGCGCACGCGTCCCGGCATCGTCTCGCTCGCCGATCTGGTGCGGTCGACCCTGCGCCTGCGGCCCGACCGCATCATCGTCGGCGAGGTGCGCGGACCCGAGGCCCTCGACATGCTCAAGGCCTGGAACACAGGCCATCCCGGCGGCATCACAACGGTGCACGCCAACTGCGCCGTCTCGGCCCTGCTGCGCCTCGAGCAGCTGATGCAGGAAGCGGTGGTGACCGTGCCGCGCGATCTGATCGTGCAGGCCGTCGACGTGATCGTGTTCCTGAGCGGACGCGGTAATGCACGGCGCGTGGAAACCATCGCCGAGCTGACCGACCTCGATGCGCATGGCGACTACGTGCTCAAGCCGTTGGCGCCGCCCGTCCTGCATGCGATTTCCGGCTCGCGGAGCCCCGCCCATGTGGATTGAGCGCCGCGCCATCGGCCGCACCGTCATTGTCTGGCTGGTTGCCGCCTGCGCCGACGCGCTGGCGCCCGGCGCGGCTCATGCCGCCGGCTCCGGCATGCCGTGGGAAGCGCCGCTGCAGCGCATCCTGGAGTCGGTCGAAGGCCCCGTCGCCAAGATCATCGCCGTCATCATCATCATCGTCACCGGCTTGAGCCTGTCGTTCGGCGACATGGGCGGCGGCTTCCGCCGCCTGCTGCAGATCGTGTTCGGCCTCTCCATCGCCTTCGCCGCCACCTCCTTCTTCCTGTCGTTCTTCTCCTTCGCCGGCGGCGCCCTCATCAACTGAAAGGATCGACCCATGCGCAATGAGCTCATTCCCGGATTTGAGGTTGCCATGCACCGCTCTTTGACCGAGCCCGTCCTGATCGCCGGCGCGCCACGCAGCTTCGCCATCCTCAACGGCACCTTGGCAGCTGCGGTTGGCTTGGGCCTGCGCTTGTGGGTCGCGGGCCTCGTGCTCTGGCTCGCCGGTCACGCCCTCGCCGTCTGGGTCACGCGCAAGGACCCGGCGTTCCTGACTGTGCTGTCACGCCATGCCCGCCACAAGGGAGCGCTATCGTGCTGAATCTCGCCGAGTACCGCCGCCGCGAGAAGCACCTCGCCGACTACCTGCCCTGGGCTTGCCTGGTTGCGCCCGGCGTCGTCCTCAACAAGGACGGCAGCTTCCAGCGCACGCTACGCTACCGCGGACCCGACCTCGACAGTGCCACCGAGGCCGAGTTGGTCGCCGTGTCGGCACGATTGAACAATGCCCTG
>DATFCC010000235.1:0-5301 GCA_035253505.1 Hyphomicrobiaceae bacterium | reverse complement strand
AGGAACGCGAGCGCATGCCCGAGGGGCCGCTGGCCGGCCGGCGTAAGCTGTTTCAGCTTGTCCAGCATGGCTCAGCCCTGCAGATCCGGCCACGCGATCGGCGGCCCGTCGGGACGGCGAGACGGGCGCCAGATGCGCTGTGGCAGATCTGGATGCCGCATCAGAGTCTCGTACTCCGCGCGCCGACGCTCCACCACCGGGTCGAGTGCCGCCAGCTCGGCGTCGGGATGACCAGGATGGCACATGACGATGTGCCTGCGGCCCGGCAGGCCGAATGATTGCCGCAACTCGTCGGCGTAGGGGATGGCCGCATCGAAGGTGGAGTAGCCCGAGAAGGTATCGTTCACCGGCACCTTGGCACGTTGCGCCGCCGCGTTGAAGCCGAGCGCCAGGCCGCACACGGTCAGTGCCTTGCGGACAGCGAGATTGCGCTCCCTGATCGACCTCGGGCGATCCGCGGGATCGCGCACCAAGGGTGGCTGCTTGGGATAGCGGCTGCGCAGGACGTCGAGAAGCGCGGACCGGACGCCCGGCAGCACGTGGACGTGCTGGTGCCCATCGACGTGATCGGGAGGGGCGCGCAGCTCGCGCTCGAAGGCATCGAGCTGCCGCTCGATCTCGGCCCGGATCTCGGCACCGTCGAGGAGACCGAGCATGGCGCGGACGACGAGACCCTGCAGGGCCGGAAAGCTGCCGGTGGAAGCCAGGCGCGGCATCGGCCCCAGCGGGGCGCCGAGAGTCATGTTCAAATGCAGGCCCACGCTGAGGCGGCCGCGGTGCACGGACAGGCGCGGCGCCATGGCTGCCCAATGCCGGGACGTCACCAGCACGCTCGTCGCCGACAGGCGCTGGGCGGCGGCAAGCTCGCCGATGGCGCGGGACACCCCCTCGGTCAGCGCGTAGTCGTCGGCGCAAAGAATGATCATGCTCTCGAGGCCGCCCTTCTCGAGTTGCCGCCCTGCGTGCCCGCGCCGCACCGCTGCCGCGAGCCGCACTCTATCGCGATGGAGGTCGCGGATCACCCGCCTGGCTCGGCGGCGGCCTGCGCTCGATGCCCAGCTCCTCCGCCACGAGATACAACGGGCGCCCCTTCACCTCCTCGTAGATCCGTCCCAGGTACTCGCCGATGATACCGAGCGACAGAAGCTGCACGCCAGCAAAGAACATCACCGAGATGATCAAGGTCGGGAAGCCGGGCGTATCTATGCCGAACAGCAGCGTCTTGAGCAGGAACAACAGCGCATAGCCGAAAGCGAACAAGGAGATCACGAGCCCGACGTAGGACCACACGCGCAAGGGAATGGTCGTGAACGAGGCGATGCCGTCGATGCCGAACCGCAGAAGCTGGCGCGGCCGCCACCGCGACCCGCCGGCGCCGTGACGGGGCGGCACGACGAACGGCACCCCGATGGTGCGGAAGCCCATCCAGGCAAATAGGCCCTTGTTGAACCTTACGCGCTCGCGCATCTGGTTCATGGCG
This sequence comes from Hyphomicrobiaceae bacterium, assembly GCA_035253505.1. Taxonomy (GTDB): domain Bacteria; phylum Pseudomonadota; class Alphaproteobacteria; order Rhizobiales; family Hyphomicrobiaceae; genus AWTP1-13. The sequence continues at coordinate 3,821 of DATFCC010000235.1, read as the reverse complement.
TCGATGGCCTTGCGGTCGAGCAGGCGGAAGTCCCCGGCGCCCTGCGGCAGGGCCGTGCCGCTCATATGCTGGAACGCGGCGTAGAAGGCGCGCGCGGCCCAGCGATGCACGAACGTGTCGGCGTCCCTGTCGCGGCGCTGCCCATAGACGATGTCGTATCCTGCCCGCCAGTGGGTGACGAAATCGCGGATCAGCTCGGGCGGATGCTGCAGATCGGCGTCCATCAGGACGGCCGCATCGCCTGCCGCATACGACAGCCCGGCCGCGATGGCGATCTCCTTGCCGAAGTTGCGGCTGAGCGAGAGCGCCTTGAAGCGCGGATTGTCGGCGTGAATGGCCCTGAGCCTGGCAAGCGTGTTGTCGGTGGAGCCGTCGTCCACGAACACCACCTCCCAGTCGACCTCGAGGCTGTCGAGAACCGGCCGGAGCCGTGCGATGAGCGGATCGAGCCCCCGTTCCTCATTGAGCACGGGCACCACCACCGAAAGGGAGCGCCCTCGGTCGTTGGCGGCGGAAGGCCGTGCAGCAACGCCGGTTTCAGACACGCTCAGCGACATGTCACCTTGCCTGGATGGCAGGGAGGCCGAAATCTCTGGCGCGTCCTTTGCCACGCGGACGGCAGCCGGACAATGCGGCAGCCGGCCCGCGCGCGGCCTCGCCGGGACCTCGTCACCTCGCTGCCATGACGCCGGAATCGATGAGGCGCCGATGGAACAACAGTATTTCGTCGCGCCGCTTGCATGTCTGGTAGAGCCCCTTGCAGAGCAGCATGAGCCGCTTGCGCTCGCGGTGCGCGTCGGACAGCGGCAGCCCGGCCGCATCGAGGATGACGGTGCCCAGGTAAGGCACGTCGAGGGTCTCGAACTGGGGCAGCGCAGGCACCCGGTAGTTGACACCGCGCACGGCGTAGTAGGTGACGAAGCCCAGCGACTCGGGTGCGAGGGCCACGTCCTCCGCCTCCGTCTCCGCGTCGAAGCCTAGCAGGGTGCGCGTGGCCATCGGGTGGTGATCGCCGTAGTGCACGATCAGGAAGCGTTCGGACGGGAAGCGCTGCTGCAGACTGCTCAACAGGAAGTCGAAGTCCATCTTGGCCATGGCGAGGCGGCGCAGGTATTCGTCCATCTCGGGGTTCGTTCCCGGATCGCCGCCCGGCACCTCGACATCGGGCTCGTACTTGTAGTCGTAGGGCCAATGCGCAGCCATGGTCTGGATGTACACGAACAGCGGCTTGCGCGACGCCGTGAAGTGCCGATCCATCTCGGCCATGGCATTCGTGTAGTAGAACCGGTCGCGCTCCTGCGCCGACTTGGCGCCCTGCGAGCGCATGTCGAAAATTTCCTTGAGCCCGATGGACGCGTAGAAGCGGTCGTTGGACACGAAGTTGCGGAGCATCGGATAGAAGACGACGTTGCGGTAGCCACAGCGCTCGAGCACCTGCGGCACCGTGTCCTTCAGCTTGTTCTGCGTGAACGTCTGCACGAACTGACGCATGCCGCCGAAGGCGTGCGTGGATACGCCCGCCAGGATCGAGAACTCCGTCAGCCAGGAGGCGCCGCCGTAGGTCTCCACGCGCAGGCGGTGTATGCGATCGTCATACGACTGGAAAAACGGGTCCACGGAATGGTCGTAGCGCAGCGTCGGGAAAAGGGACGGCTGCACCACCGATTCCTCGTGGATGAGAATGATATGCGGGGGCTTGGCACCCGTTTCGCAGGAGGACGGAACGGCAAAGGGACGCTCGAAGGCAGCCGCCTTCGGGGCCGCTTCGAGCAGCGCCCCGCGCCACAAGGCTTCGAGCGTCTCGCCCCAGGAGGCATAGAACGAGGAGACGTACAGGTTCTCGTAGTAGAACTGCATGTGCCGGCGCTCGCCCTTGGCCGCCACGCCGCACCAGGCGAGGGCAATCAACACCGGCAGCGCCACGGCCGACCATCGGCGCGCGACGCGCGTGCCGTCGGCGCGATAGGCGAGCCAGCCCACCACCGCGAGGGCGGCGAGCCCGCCTGCGAGGCCGATCAGGTAGCGGCGCTGGTCGCTCCACAGGTAGCTGATCGTCGACCATGAGCCCATGTAGAAGACGAGGTCGTAGGCGTGCATCACCATATTCATGGTGGCGCGCTTGGCCGAGGAGACTGCGATGATCAGCGCCACCAGCGACCCGACCAGCGCGCTCGCAAACAGGACCCGCCGCGTCAGCACAACCACTATGGCGATGAGCGCGCCCGTGACAGCGGCCGTGAAAAGAATGTTGGGAGCAGAACCCTCGTCGGTCCAGAACCGCGCCAGGATCATCGCCGAGATGCCGGCGGCAATGGCCCAAGATGTGGCCGGACGAAGCGCCGTGCCCTGCAACAGGCGAGCCGCGCTGGTGCGCAGCCGAGCAGTTCGAGGCCCCCCGGTCGGGAGGCCAACCGTTTGATCCGTCATGGACCGACCGTTGGACCCGTCACAAAAGCTTCACAGCCCAGCACGTCCAACATGAATAGGCAATGAAAGACCGTCAGATGCCGGTACTACCCGGCTGCGACGCCATGGCAGACTCGCCAGACAGCGCTCCGCTACCGCATCAATTTCTACTAAGTTATTGTTTTGACTTCGCATCTGCACACGTGAGAAGCTTCGCAGCGCACGCGCGAATAGCCTCGCTTAACCTCGGAACCCGCAGCATACAGGTTGCGTTCATGTTGAGCCGGTTATCGAACTGTGAACCTCGGCGGATCGATCCCGCACGGGAGCGCACTGGAGAAGGCGAGGTTTCCTCTGCAACATTCAAGCGCCGGCTGTGGGGGTGCCGACATGTGTGCGGCACATGGTGACGTAAGCATGCGTCCCCGGGAGGGAAGGCATAATCCCAGAAACATCTTGTGACGCGGCGTCGCTGGCGCGTCGCCTTTACAAGACCCAAATTGTCGGCACATATCGCGCCGGCACGCCGTTTGGAGAGTTCGATGAAATCGAATGCGGTAACATCCGTCGAGCTGGAATTGGATTGGACGGCTCAGACCATCCTTCCGATCGAGTTCAAAGGTCGGGAGTTGCAGCTGGAAGCACGCGCCTACCAAGGCGCAGACCCTCAATTTCAAGCGTTGGTGCTGGTGCATCGCGGTAAGGCCGCCGGCAACGAGAAGCCGGTCGTGCGCGTGCACAGCGGATGCGTCACCGGAGACATCTTCCACTCCCTGCGCTGCGACTGCTACCCGCAGCTGCAGGCGGCGTTGAACACGATCACGACGAGCCCGGTCGGTGTGCTGATCTACCTGCCTTTCCAGGAGGGTCGCGGCATCGGCCTGGTGAACAAGATTCGCGCCTACGCCCTGCAGGATCAGGGCTACGACACGGTCGACGCCAACGTGGCGATCGGTGCCCCCATTGAGGCGCGGGACTACGACCTTGCCGCGCACATCCTGTTCGATCTCGGCTATCCCGAGATCAAGCTGTTAACCAATAACCCAGCCAAGGTCGAAGCGCTCCGCGAGGAAGGCGTCGAGGTGCTCGAGCAGCTTCCCCTGATCGTGTCGCCCTCCCCCTACAACAAGCGCTATCTCGCCACCAAGAAAGAGCGGATGGCGCACAAGCTGTAGGAGCGTCTCGCGCATCGGCGGACGGCGCGGCGGCCATGCGATGGCCGCCGTTTTGCTTCGCCGGGCGGCGGCGAGGCGCCTACTCGATCTTGATTTGAGCCGTCTTGATCAGCTCCGCCATGGTCTTGGAATCCGCCTCGCGGAAGGCGGCGATCTCATCCAGGCTCTGGATCACCGGCGCGGCGCCGGCCAGCCGAAGCTTCTCCCTCATCTCCGCCGTCTTGGACTGCTTGACGATTT
>DATFCC010000234.1:0-11019 GCA_035253505.1 Hyphomicrobiaceae bacterium | reverse complement strand
GTTCGTCAATGCACGTTTTCTGCGGCAGGCGCCTGGGCCACGGTGGGCGCCGTGCCCGCCACCGTGGTGCGCCGCATGTCGCGCGGCTGGGTTTCATCGAAGCGGCGCACGCGATGCATGGTCTGCCGGTTGTCCCACATGACGAGATCGTGCAACCGCCATTTGTGGACGTAGACGAACTTCGGCTGCGTCGCGTGCTCGTTGAGGTCGCGCAGCAGCATGCGCGCTTCCGGGGTCGGCACGCCGAGGATCTGGCCGGCGTGCGAGGAGAGGTAGAGGGATTTGCGGCCGGTGACCGGATGTGAGCGCACCAGGCGCTGGCGCACCGGCTTGAACAGCTCCTTCTCCTCCTCGGAATATTCGGTGAAGCCCAGCGACCCGCGCGAGTACATGAGCGAATGCTCGCACACCATGTCCTCGATCTCGCGCTTCGTCTCGTCGTCGAGCTCGTCGTAGGCGGCGCGCATGTCGGCAAACTCGGTGTTGCCGCCCTTCTTGTTCACGACGCGCGCCGACAGCAGCGAGTACTTGGCGGGGATTGCCCGGAACGAGCTGTCGGAATGCCAGAGCATGTTGCCGATGTTGAACAGCCGCTGCCGGCTGTCGCGGGCGAGCGGCTTGCCGTGCTTGTCGAGGTTGGAGACGTCGTTCATGCCGGTTGCGAGACGCTTGTCCTGCGGCTTGGTGACGTTGCCGCCGCGCGCGTCCTCGATCGGGCCGAAGTTGACCGTGAAAGCCATCTGCTGCTCGTCGGTGAGCGGCTGGTTCGGGAAGACGAGAACCGCATACTTGTCCATCCCCGCCTCGATCGCCGCAACCTCCTGCGGGCTGAGAGGCTTGGAGATATCGACCCCGGTAACCTCGCCGGCGAACACGGGGTGGATCTGACGGATGCTGAGGGCCATGGCGTCTTCTCCTCGGGGCAAGCTTGCAAATGCCTTTTTTACCAGTATTCCCCCAGGTGCCCGGTGAGACAACTTTTTCCGCACTGCGTGCCATGCAACTCGGCATCGCGGCGCGGCCTCTTCCGGCGCGGATGCCGGCTATCTGCAATTGTCGCGCGCCGGTTCAGGGGGTCTTCACACGTCGCCCATACACTTCCGGGGGCATTCCCTGGGATGCAGGACTGCGGCCATGACGATCAACTACAAGGACACGAGACAGGAGAACCGGGATAAGCGCGGGCCCAGTATCTGGTTCGTCGCGCTGGCAATCGGGATTGCTGTGTTGTGGTTCCGGCCCGAGATCGTGCACGACCTGCAGGGTGCGCTCAGTGGCTACATCCGGCTGCCCCCGCCCTTCTGAGGCGCGGACGAGCCTACAGCCATCCCTTGTGCTTGAAGAACAGCCACGGGAGGATCGCCGAGATCACCATCAGCGCAAGCGCCAATGGATAGCCGACGCTCCAGTCCAGCTCGGGCATGTGCTTGAAGTTCATTCCGTAGATGGTGCCGATGAGCGTGGGCGGCATGAGCGCGACCGCCAGCACCGAGAAAATCTTGATGATATTGTTCTGCTCGTTGCTGATCATGCCCAGCGTGGCATCGAGCAGGAACGTGATCTTGGTGGACAGGTAGCCGATGTGATCGGCCAGCGACCGGATGTCCCGGTTGGCAGTCTTGACGCGGGCCCTGAGCCCTTTTTCGTCGCCCCGCTCGCCCATGACGTGCCCGAGGTAGGTGGTCAGCCGGTCGAGGGTCAGCAACGACTCTCGCGACCGCGACACCAGCTCGCCCTCGCGGCCGACCATGCGTATCGTCACGTCGAAGCGCCGCGTTCGCGTGCGTTCGCCGCCCTTGCTCGTGAAGATCGATTGCGACAGCTTGTCGACCTCACCCTGGATGCGCTCGACCCGGTCCGCCTCGCGGTCGATGATGGCCTCAAGCAGTCCGATCAGCACGGCCGCCCCGCTCATGCAGGCGGCATCCTTTTTCTGCGCCCGCCCGATGAAGATGGCGAAAGCCCGCGGCTCGGCGTAACGCACCGTCACCAGACGGCTCCCCGCCAGGATGAACGTGACGGGCGTGGCGACGAGGGGCTCGAATGGTGAATCGGGCTGATGCAGGACGACGGCCGTCATGTACTGCCCACCGCCCTCGTGGTAGAGGCGGCTGGAGGCCTCGATCTCGGACATCTCCTCGCGTGTCGGAACGGAGATGGAAAGCCCCTTCTCGACCACCAGGTCCTCGTCCTTGGTGGGATTGAGGAGGTCGATCCACACCACGTTGGGTCCTATCGAGGTCGCGTCCTCGCGCTTGATCAGCACGCCGTCGGCGGCTTCGTAGACCGTGAGCATTGGCGTTCTCCGGCTTCCTAGCCGCGGTATTGCCCGAATTGCGACCCGAGTCGCAAGCGCCCGTCTCAGTCGGCGCGAACGTCTCTGGGTTGAGCCGCGGCCGGGCCGGGTGGCGGGACGAAGTGCGACCGCCAGGGCCAGACCAGCGCCACAATCAGCAGCAGCGCGAAGATGAGGAGGCCCGCCACGATCCAGTCGCGGCTGCCGATGCCCACCAGATGCACCGCCCAGTCGTTCAAGTCCTCATAGCGCAGCACGGCGACGCCCGCCGTGACGACGCCGGCAGTCTGGCCGATCAGCTCGCCTCTCTTGCCCAGCCGGCGCAGGAAGTAGAAGAGCAGAAGGAGCGCCCAGGGCGCAATCACCAGGCTGAGCCGGAGCTGCGGGCCAGCCTCCCATCGGCCATACAGCACGTTGGCCGTCTGCTGGTAGCCGTAGTCCATCATCGGCCAGATCAGCATGGCCGCCGCGCCGATGATGACGCCCCGCTCCACGGCCGGAATCTTCTCGCGGTAAAGGAAGTCGATCCTGTCCCGCCACCAGGCCAGGAGGCCGCCGATGCCGAGCACGAGGAGGACGAAGAAGATCTTGAGCGGCAGGAAGACGGCGGCGTCGTAGTAAGCCGACAGCGACCGGTGCGCCGGGTCCGCCTGCAGCCTGTTGACCTCGTCCGCGAACGCTCTCTGCACCTTGCAGCAGTCGTCGCCGTCGAGAAGATCGTTGGCCGGGAAGCAGTGGCGCTTGCGGCTCATCTCCTCGGGGCGCTCCAGCAGCTCGTCAACCTTGCAGACGCGCGCGAATTTGGAGAGTCCGACCCGGGCTTGTCCGGCGGCGCGCAGGCTCTCCAGGGTCTCGAGGATGGGGCCGCGCCGGCAGGCAGTCCGGCTCGACGGTCCGCATCCCGCCGGATCGCCGCGATCGGATGCCAGCGCTTGCGGTGCGATTTCCCACACTTGCCGCGGCGGCTTGTCCAGCCACTTTCCAACCAGGTAGGACACCACCGCCAGTGCCACGAGGCCCCCCAGGAACCGCACCTTGCCGAAACGCACGTGCCGCCAGTAGAGATCGGTGAAGACGACGGACGGGAGGTAGAACGCGGCCAGCGCCACCAGGCCGAACACCGGAAAGAAGAAGAACAGGTGGCTGTGTGCCGCGATCAGCAGCCGCCAGTCGCTGCCCTGGAACTCCCGGATCAACAAGCCTGTCGACGCCAGGAACGAGACGCCGAGGATCACATACGCCAAGGCGACAAAGACGCGCGCGAGCGCCATGATTTCCCTCATCGTTTCCGCCCCCGCGGCAGGCCGATTATCCACCGCGGCCGGCGCTTAGGCTAGGTCTCCGATGCAGCCGCGGGCGTTGTAGCGGAGGTCCTGCACCCCTAGTGTGACCGCATTCGCTGACAGCCGCCGTCAACTGCCGGAGCAGCCCATGGCCAACATCAACGCAGGCCCCTTCACGACGCGCCCCGAGATCGACGGCACGTTCGGTGTCGTCGCCTCCACGCACTGGATCGGCACGGCGGTCGGCATGGGCATCCTCGAGCGCGGCGGCAACGCTTTCGATGCAGGGATCGCCACCGCCTTCGCCCTGCAGGTGGTGGAGCCCCACCTGTGCGGGCCGGGCGGCGACGTGCCCGTCATCCTCTATGACGCCAAAGCCAGGAAGCCGGTCGTCGTGTGCGGCCAGGGCCCGGCTCCGGCGGGCGCCACCATCGCCCACTATCGCGATCACCTGGGGCTGGACATCGTGCCCGGCACCGGCCTCCTGCCGGCCTGCGTGCCCGGCACTTTCGAGACCTACATGATGATCCTGCGCGACCGGGGCACGCTCAGGCTGCGCGATGTCCTCGAGCCGGCCATCGGCTACGCGCGCAACGGCTATCCGCTGGTTGAGCGCGCCTGCGCCACCATCGGCACGGTGGCCAGGCTGTTTGCCGACCACTGGCCCACGTCGGCCGCCGTCTACCTGCCGGGCGGCAAGGTGCCCGAGCCCAATTCGCTGTTTACGAATACGAGGCACGCGGAGACCTACGAGCGCATTCTCAAGGAGGCTGAGGCCGGCGGCGGCGGGCGCGAGAAGGAGATCGAGCGCGCGCGGCGCGCCTGGAGCCAGGGCTTCGTCGCCGAAGCCATCGATACGTTCTGCCGCACGAACGAGGTCATGGACGTCAGCGGCCGGCCGCACAAGGGCGTGCTGACCGCGCAGGACATGGCGACCTGGCTGCCCACCGTCGAGGAGCCCGTCCACTTCGATTGGGGCAACTACCGCGTTCTGAAGCCGAACGCGTGGACGCAGGGCCCGGTTCTGCTGCAGATGCTGGCGCTGCTCGACGGCTTCGACGTCGACGGGCTCTCCCATACCGATCCGGATTTCATCCATACCTGGGTGGAGTGCGCCAAGCTCGCCTATGCCGACCGCGAGGCCTTCTACGGCGATCCCAAGTTCGTCGATGTGCCGATGCAGACCCTGCTGTCCCCTGCCTACAATGCCGAGCGGCGCAAGCTGGTCGGCCGATCCGCGTCCATGGATCAGCGTCCCGGCCGCATCGACGGCTACGGCGGTCGCGTCATCGTCAAAGGCGCGCGTGAAGCGGGTGCGGGCGCCGGGGAGCCGACCTTCGCGCGCCTGCACACCGGGCACGGCGCCGGCGAGCAGGAGGTGGACGCTGCTGGCCGGGTCATCGGCGACACGGTGCACATCGATATCGTCGACAAGGCCGGCAACATGTTCAGCTCTACACCGTCGGGGGGCTGGCTGCAGTCCTCACCGGTGATCCCGTCGCTCGGATGGCCGCTCGGCTCGCGCGGCCAGATGTTCTGGCTGGAGGAGGGCCTGCCCGGCTCGCTCGCACCAGGCAAGCGGCCGCGTTCGACGCTGTCGGTCGGTATGGCGCTTCGGGACGGCAAGCCGTACATGAGCTGGGGCACGCCCGGCGGCGACCAGCAGGACCAGTGGAGCTGCCAGATGTTCCTGCGCCACGTCAGCCGCAAATCGTCCAGGCCCAGGATGAACCTGCAGGAGGCGATCGATGCCCCGGCCTGGCACATCGAGCATTTCCCGCTGTCGTTCTGGCCGCGCACGGCGCGCCCGGGCGTGGTGGTGGTCGAGGGCCGGCTACCCAAGTCCACGATCGCCGAGCTGGAGAAGCGCGGCCACAAGGTGGAGGTCGGTCCCGACTGGTCCGAGGGCCGGCTCACGGCTGCCGCGCAGGACGGCGTCCGGCGCAAGGCCGCCGCCAATGCACGCGGCATGCAGGGGTACGCGGCGGGGCGCTAGATTGCCGGCTTCCGGGCGAAGGCCCTAGATGGGCCACACCACCGGCACCAGCACGATGGCGATGGCGTAGATCAGCACGGTCAGCGGTGCGCCGACTTTGAAGAAGTCCCAGAACTGGTATTTGCCGGGGCCGTACACCATCAGGCACGATGGCTCGAGCGGCGTCAGGTAGGAGCAGCTCGCCGCGACAGCCACCATCATGCCGAAGGCACGCGGATCGACCCCGATTTGTATGCCGGTCTGCAATGCGAACGGCAGCACCACCAGCGCTGCGGCCTGGTTGGACATCGGCTGCGTCAGCGCCACCGTGAGCACGAAGAAGCAGGTGAGCAGCGCATACCGGCTGTCTGAACCCACGAGGCCGATCAGCTGCTGGGCCATGTACTTGCCGGCGCCGCTGGCCTCCATGGCCGCCCCGAGCGACAGCAGCGAGCCGATCAGGATCAAGGCCTTCCACTCCACCTGCCGGTAGGCCTCCTCGGGCGAGACGCAGCGCAGCAGCAGCATCAGGAAGGCGCCGCCGAGCATGGCTACAGGAAGGGCAGCCAGCTTGGCGGCGGCTGCGGCGATGGCGAGCGCGAAGATGGCTGTGGCCAGGGGTGCACGCGAGCGGTTGAGCCGATCCGTCTGGACGCTGCCGAAGATGTTGAAGAGGTTGCCCCGTTCCAGCTTCCGCACGTCCTCCGGCGTGCCCTGGAGCAGCAGCACATCGCCCATGCGCAGCCGCGCCGCGCTGATCGATGTGGGCACGCGTCCGGCCCGGTGGATAGCCAGCACCTGCAGGCCGTAGCGCTCCTTGAACTCGAGGCTGCGCAGGCTCTGGCCGATCAGCGGCGATCTGGGCAGGAGGACGCCTTCGACGATGGTTGCCCGGTCCTTGTCCTCCTCCGCGTCGGGCAGGTGCACATCGGCCTTGAAGTCGAGCCCCCGGATGTCCTTGATCTTGAGAAGATCGGCGCGCAGGCCCTCGATGAAGAGCTCGTCGCCGGCCCGCAGCTCAAGCTCGGAAAGCTGCCGCTCCCGCCGCACGGTCTCCTCGCCGCGAACGACTTTCACCGCCTTCAGCCCGGCATCGTCGGTGATCTTGGCCTCGTGCAGGGTCTTGCCGACGAGGGGGCCATCCGCGGCCACGACCACATCGGCCTGGTATTTGCGTTCGCCGATCGCCTCCTCCGCCTTCTGGTCCGAGCGTTCGGGCAGCAACCGCACGCCGAGCAACAATACGTAGAGGATGCCGAGAACGGCGATGGGAATGCCGACCGGCGCCATCTCGAACATCCCCATCGGCGGCTGCTGGTAGCGGGTGAGCAGGTCGCTGACGATGAGGTTCGTCGATGTGCTGATGAGCGTAACCGAGCTGGTGAGAATGGAAGCAAAGGCGAGTGGCAGAAGGAAGCGGGACGGGCTCGCCCCGATCTTGCTTGCATAGCCGAGTACGAGCGGCACGAAGAACGCCGTGGCCGCGGTGTTGCTCATGAAGGCCGAGACGGCCGCGATGGAGACCATGATGACGGGCAGGAAGACCCGCGGGTTCTCCCCCGCGATGGCAAGAACGCTGCGGCCCGCCATTTCCACCACACCGGTTTGCACCAGGCCGGCGGTCATGACGAGCAGGCCGAGGATCATCAAGACCGTGTCGCTGGCGAAGCCCGCGAAGGCCTTGTCGGGCGGCAGCAGCCCGGTGGCGATGACGGCAAGCATGACGCCCAGAGCCACCACGTCGGCCGGCACCCGGTCCCAGGCGAACAGCGCAACAGCGCAAACGAGAATTCCAAGGCAGATGGCGATCTCGGCCGTCATGCTTTCCTCACGCCGGGGAGCAGCGATCACTGCCCCGTTCTGGGTCACATGCACGCTCGGCCCTGCAGCGACCTGGCGATGGGCGAAGCGGCAGCGGTGAACGAGCGTCCGGGCGACGGGGTTGCCTCATCTTAGAGCAGGTCTGCCCTGTGAGGCGGCTCGCGCCCTCGCACGGCCGCCCGGAAGTCCCTATCTCTGTACTAAATCGATCGATGTGGTAGTTAGGCGCCGACGTCCATAGGCGTTCTGTCATTGTTGCGTGCGACGCTGCCCAACCCACAATCGCCCGACCTGGACCGGACATGACCCGTCAACCCAAGAACGAAGCCTTCGCGCGCACATCTTTCCTGCAAGGGGCCAACGCAGCCTACATCGAGGAGATGCAGGCGCAATACGAGCGAAATCCGGGTTCCGTGAGCGACGAATGGCGGCATTTTTTCGCCAGCCTCCAGGAGGAGCCGTCGGCGCTGAGCGAGGGCAACGGCGCCGGCGGGCCTTCCTGGGCGAGGCCGCTCGAGCAGGTCGAGAAGGAGGGGGACCGCGAGCTTCTTGGCGCGCTCACCGGCGACTGGGGCGAGGCCGAGCAGCATATCCGCAGCCGGCTGCAGGCCCGAGCCAGCTCGGCCGGGCTCGACCTCAGCCCTGCCGCTTCCCTCCGTGCCATCCAGGACAGCATCCGCGCCCTGATGCTCATCCGCGCCTACCGCGTCATGGGTCATCTCGCCGCCGACCTCGATCCGCTGGGCCTGACCGATCGCAGGATCCACAAGGAGCTGCGGCCGGAGACGTACGGCTTCACCGAAGCCGACCTCGACCGCCCGATCTTCATCGACAAGGTGCTGGGCCTGGAGATGGCCACGGTGCGCGAGATCCTCAAGATCCTGCGGCGCACCTATTGCTGGCACATCGGCGTCGAGTTCATGCACATCACCTCGGCGGCGCAGAAATCGTGGATCCAGGAGCGCATCGAGGGCAGGGACAAGCACATCAGCTTCACGGAGGAGGGCAAGAGGGCCATCCTCAACAAGCTGATCGAGGCGGAGAGCTTCGAGAAGTTCGCCGACGTCAAGTATACCGGCACCAAGCGCTTCGGCCTCGACGGCGCGGAGGCGATGGTTCCCGCGCTGGAGCAGATCATCAAGCGCGGCGGCCAGCTCGGCATCCGTGAGATCGTGCTTGGCATGGCGCACCGCGGGCGCCTCAACGTGCTCGCCAACGTGCTGGCGAAACCGTTCCGCGCCATCTTCAACGAGTTCAAGGGCGGCTCGTTCAAGCCCGACGACGTCGAGGGCTCCGGCGACGTGAAGTACCACCTGGGCGCCTCGTCCGATCGCTCCTTCGACGGCAACAACGTGCACCTGTCGCTCACTGCCAACCCGTCGCACCTGGAGATCGTCGACCCCGTGGTGCTGGGCAAGGTGCGGGCCAAGCAGGACCAGCACGGCTGCAAGCCGGGTGAGCGCACGCCCGTGCTGCCGCTGCTCATCCACGGCGATGCGGCGTTCGCCGGCCAGGGCGTGGTGGCGGAGTGCTTCGGCCTCTCCGGCCTCAAGGGTCACCGCACCGGGGGCTCGATCCACTTCATCATCAACAACCAGATCGGCTTCACTACCAATCCGCGCTACTCGCGCTCCTCGCCCTACTGCTCGGATGTCGCCAAGATGGTGGAGGCGCCGATCTTCCACGTGAACGGCGATGATCCCGAAGCGGTCGTGCACGTCGCCAAGATCGCCACGGAGTTCCGGCAGAAGTTCCAGAAGCCGGTCGTGATCGACATGTTCTGCTACCGCAAGCACGGCCACAACGAGTCGGATGAGCCGGCCTTCACCCAGCCGCTCATGTACCGAGCCATCAAGTCGCATGCCTCGGTCGTGGAGATCTACTCCAAGCGGCTGATCAAGGAAGGTGTGGTCACCAAGCCCGACGTGACCGCAATGCAGGCGAGTGTGCGCGCCCATCTCGACGAGGAGCTCGCAGCCGCCGACAGCTACCGTCCCAACAAGGCGGACTGGCTCGATGGGCGGTGGGCCAATGTCGGCTTTGCCGACGACGAGGCGCGGCGCGGGGACACAGGCGTCGCCATCGACACCCTGAAGGAGGTGGGGCGCCGCATCACCACCGTCCCGCAGGACTTCAACGCCCACAAGACCATCCAGCGCCTGCTGCAGCGCCGCCGCGAGATGGTGGAGACCGGCACCGGCCTCGACTGGTCGATGGCCGAGCACCTCGCCTTCGCCACGCTGCTCAACGAGGGCTTCCCGGTGCGCCTGTCGGGGCAGGACAGCGAGCGTGGCACCTTCTCCCAGCGCCACTCCGTGCTGATCGACCAGGAGAGCGAGCGCCGCTACACCCCGCTCAAATACATCGCGCCCAACCAGGGGCGGTTCGAGGTCATCAACTCGATGCTGTCGGAGGAGGCCGTGCTGGCCTTCGAGTACGGCTACACCCTGAGCGAGCCCAATGCGCTGGTGATGTGGGAGGCGCAGTTCGGCGACTTCGCCAATGGCGCCCAGGTGGTGTTCGACCAGTTCATCTCTTCGGGCGAGCGCAAGTGGCTCAGGATGTCGGGTCTCGTCTGCCTGCTGCCGCACGGCTACGAGGGGCAGGGACCGGAGCACTCCTCCGCGCGCCTCGAGCGCTTCCTGCAGCTCTGCGCCGAGGACAACTGGCAGGTCGCCAACTGCACGACGCCGGCCAACTATTTCCACATCCTGCGGCGACAGCTCCATCGCAAGTTCCGCAAGCCGCTGGTGCTGATGACGCCGAAGTCGCTGCTGCGCCACAAGCGCGTCATTTCGGATCTCGCCGAGCTGGGTCCCGGCACGAGCTTCCACCGGCTGTTGTGGGACGATGCGCAGTCGCGGCCCGGCGAGAAGATCACGCTGAAGCCCGATGGCCAGATCCGCCGCGTCGTGCTCTGCTCCGGCAAGGTCTACTACGACCTCTATGAGGCACGCGAGGCGGCGGGCATCGACGACGTCTACCTGATGCGCATGGAGCAGCTCTATCCGTTCCCGGCCCGGGCGCTCATCACGGAGATGTCGCGCTTCCCGCAGGCCGATGTCGTGTGGGCCCAGGAAGAGCCAAAGAACATGGGCGCCTGGACCTTCGTCGAGCCCAACATCGAATGGGTGCTGCAGCACAGCGGCGCGCGCGTCACGCGCGCACGCTACGCCGGCCGTCCCGCCACGGCGGCCACGGCGACGGGGCTCGCCAGCAAACACAACCAGGAACAGAAGGCGCTCGTCGAGCAGGCGCTCTCCGTCTGATGGTGGAATGAGATGACGATCCAGATCACGGTACCCGCACTCGGCGAATCGGTGACCGAGGCGACCGTCGGCCAGTGGTTCAAGAAGCCCGGCGATGCGGTCGCCGCCGACGAGCCGCTGGTCGAGCTCGAGACGGACAAGGTGACCCTCGAGGTGCCGGCGCCTGCAGCCGGCGTGCTGGCCGACATCCAGGTGCCGCAAGGCAGCACGGTAGCGGTCGGCTCGGTGCTGGGGTCCATCAACGAAGGCGGTGGCGCGGCAAAGGCGTCCGCGACGGCCGTGACCAGGCCTGCCCCGGAGGTCGCGCCGACCCGCCCGGCACCGATGCAGCCCGCGCCACCGGCTTCGCCGGCCGCGCAGCGCGCCGAGCCTGCC
>DATFCC010000233.1:0-3123 GCA_035253505.1 Hyphomicrobiaceae bacterium | reverse complement strand
GGCTACGCCCGCAGTGTTGCGGAGGCAATACGCTACTTCAAGCGAATCGTGACGCGGTCGGCGCGCCCCTTGGCATCGATGACGGAGAGCTTGTGGAACCCACGCGTGGCGCGCGGCAGCTCGGCCTCCCGGCGCAGGGGATCGGATTCGATGGGCACGCCGTCGACCAGCCAGGTCAGCGGAAGGGCGCCACCCTCGGCCTTGACGACGATGGCGGCCTCCTCGCCGCCATCGCCGTCCAGCTCGGAGCGGTCGGGCGGAAAGGCGATCTGTACCGCTGGCTCGAGATGGCTGTCGCCTGCGGCCGTGGACGAGCCGTCTCTCGGCTCGCGGAAGCGCTTGAGAGGCGGGGGCAGATCGGTGCCCGCAACCGCCAGGGTGCCGCTCGGGGCCGGCGCCAGGGAAGCGCGGCGCGTGGACAGACGGGCGAAGGCGTCGAACAGCAGCGGCGCTGCTGCCGTGCGCCCGGCGAGACCAGGCGTGGCGCCGGCGTCCGGCCGGCCCACCCACGCCGCGATCGTGTGCTGTCCGTCGTACCCGACCGCCCAGGCGTCGCGGAAGCCGTACGAGGTTCCCGTCTTGTAGGCGATCTGGCCCGGCCTGGCGTTCGCGGGCGCCGGCGCATTGCGCAGGATGTCGGATACATACCAGGCGGCCACCGGTGAGAGCAGCTGCACGCTTGCGCCGGCAGCCTTCGCCTCCTTGCCGTCCCGCCGGTGGCGAAGCGGAATTGGGTCGCCGCCGCGCGCCAGTGCCGTGTAGAGCGTCGCCATGTCCGTGAGCCGCATGCCGAGCCCGCCGAGTGCCATTGCCAGCGACGGCTCTGCGCCCTTCGGCAGGATGGGCTCGACGCCCGCCTGTGCCAGGCGGGCATAGAGCTTCTGAGGCCCCAGAGCCTCGAGCACCTTGACCGCAGGAATGTTCAGCGACTGGGCCAGCGCCGCGCGGATCGTGACCGTGCCATGCCAGTCCTGGTCGAAATTCTTCGGCACGTACACGCCGAAGCGCGCAGGGCGGTCCTCGATCAGCGTTTCGGGATGCGCGAGGCCAGCCTCGAAGGCGAGCCCGTAGATCAGCGGCTTCAAGGTCGAGCCCGGCGAGCGCACCGCGTTCGTCATGTCGATGGCGCCGGACCGGCTCTCGTCGAGGTAACCCGGGGAACCGACGTGAGCGATAACCTCTCCGGTCCTGTGGTCGACGACGACGAGCGCGGCGGACAGGCGGTCGCCGAGGGAGGCGCTGTGTTCGCGCACGAGCTGCTCGAGGTTCGCCTGCACGCGGGCGTCGATGGTTAGGCGATGGACGAGACGCGATCCGTCGCGTTCGATCACGGCATCGGCGAGGTGCGGGGCAAGAAAGGGAAACTCGCGCCGCGAGGTGGGCATGCGCTCATCCATGGCGCGGACGGCGTCCGCATGGGGGATGACGCCCTGGGCTGCGGCGCGTGCCAGCACGCGGTTGCGGGCGCGCCGCCCCGCTTCCGGGAAACGGTCGGGCCGGCGTGTCTCCGGCGACTGCGGCAGCGCGACCAGCAGCGCAGCTTCGGCCAGGGAGAGCCGTCGCGGCTCCTTGCCGAAGTAGGCAAGCGACGCCGCGCGCACGCCTTCCAGATTGCCGCCGAAGGGCGCGAGCCGGAGATACATGCGCAGGATGGCGTCCTTGGAGAGCGTGCGCTCGAGCTCGAGCGCACGCAGCGCCTGGCGGATTTTGCCGGCGGCCGTGCGCTCGTGCTCGCCCTGCAGCAGGCGCGCGACCTGCATGGTCAGGGTGGAGCCGCCCGAGACGATGCGTCCGTGGCGGAGCAGCAACCAGCCGGCCCGGGCCACGGCCACGGGATCAACGCCATGGTGCGACCGGAAGCGGCGGTCCTCGAAGGCCATCAGCATGGCCAGGTAGCGCGGGTCGACGTCCTTCACGTCGACGGGCAGTCGCCAGCGATCATCCGCGGTCGTGTAGGCGCGCAGCAGGCGGTCGTTGCGGTCGAGCACCGTGACGGACAGCGCTTCCGCTCGCGCCATCAGCAGGGGCGGCATCTGCCGCCAGATGACACCGATGGCCGCGATGCCCGCCAGCAGCAGTGCCGCCGCTACCATCAGTATCCGGCGCAACAAGCCTCCAGCCCGAGCCCCATGCGCAAAGGCACGTGTGCCGCCTCCACGGCCGGCAGCACCCTCGCCCCCTGCGTAGAATCGGCTACGATGGCCCGTCGCCAGCCATCGGAGGGTGTTATGACCAAGCGGACTACACATCGCAGCTCAAAGGGCACCAAGCTCTATGCTGTTCGCGACAAGGAAGGAAAGTTCAAGGACATCCAAAGCTACAAGCGGGCGCACGGCTCCGACGTCAAGCGCAAGAGCAAGAAGGAGAAGTGAGGGGCACGCCGTACCCGGCTTCCCGCCGCCCCTTCCGCCATGCGAGCCGTCTCGCAGCCCCATGGCGATCTCACTCCTTGCCCATGATGTCGAGGCGGCCGGAAGCGGTGCGGGCGAAGCGATCGGGACGGTACATGTCCTCGACCGTGGCTGCCGGATGCACGAACGACCCCGGCGTCACTGCGCGCACGAGATAGGCGACGGTGGCCGAGCTCACGGGCGTCCGGTTCTCTTCGTCGCCATCGGCGTTGCGCCGGCCGCGACGGCCGTCGCGCGAGCCGAAGAAGTCGAAGGCGGCAACGAACCGATCGTCCCGGAACTCGGTGTGCTCGGGCTTGACCTCGGTCTTGAGCCAGTTGAGCGACTTGATGTCGCCGGAGTCGACCAGGCGCGGGTTCTCGATCTCGAGGCCCGCCGGCAACCGGTCCACTACCAGGATGCGGCCGCCGGTCTCCGGTGACTCCACCTTCAGCACGACGACCAGCCGGTCGTTCTGCCTGATGGTCGAGGTGCCCCCGCCGGCGCTGGCGAGGTCGATCTTCTTGCCGTCGAGCGCGTAGTAGGTGCGCTCCACGGTGAAGCCCTTGGAGACAGCGGGTTCCGGCGTCAGTGCCGCGCCGACCACCGACAGCATCGCGTCGACCGGGGAGTCGCCCTCGTTGGCGATGACGACCGCGCCGTCCTTCACCTCGGCGGGCGTCAGCGGGCGCACCAACTGGCCCTTGTGGGCAGCACCGTTGACGGAGAGCGC
>DATFCC010000232.1:0-4779 GCA_035253505.1 Hyphomicrobiaceae bacterium | reverse complement strand
CAGCAGAGGCGCTTCCATGCGATGCCAGGATGCGCGAACCGCCAAGCCGAGCCGCTAGCGCCCAACGATCCCGAACTCGGAGAACGGAATGAAGGCGACGGGATCGCCCCGCTTCACGTCGCCCACATCCTCGGGAATGTCGATGAGGCCATCGGCGGCACGCAGACCGGAGATGAGGCCCGACCCGTCGCGCGCGAACTTGTCGACGGCGAGGCCTTGGGGTGTCTCGCGCAACATGCCGCGCCAGAACTCGCGCCGGCCGACCTTGCGGTTCGGAAAGTCGAACAGCGCCGGCAAACGGTAGCGCCGCGGCTCGGGCCATTCCGCCCCGCCCATGCGCCTGAGCAGCGGCCACACGTAGAGCAGGAAGCACACGAACACGGCGACGGGATTGCCGGGCAGACCGACCACGACCGTGTCGCCGATCTGGCCGAACGACATCGGCCGGCCGGGCTTGATGGCGAGCTGCCACATGTGCCGCCGGCCGAGCTGGTCGAGGGCCGCTACCACGTGGTCCTCCTCGCCCCGGCTGGCGCCGCCGCTGGTGAGGATCACGTCGAAGCTGCGGGCCGCCTCCGCCAGCCGCCTCTTCACTGCCTCCAGGTCGTCCGGGAACACGCCGAGGTCGGTGGCCAGCGCGCCGGCTTCGGCGATGAGCGGCGCCAGCATGGGCGCATTGGCATCGTGCACCTGGCCGGGCTGCAGGGTGGCGCCCGCGCGCACGACCTCATCGCCCGTCGAGACGATGCCGACCTGCAGGCGCTTGAAGCAGTCGACCTTGCCGTAGCCCAATGAGGCCAGCGCCGAGAGGTCCTGGGGCCGCAGCACCGCGCCGGAGGCCAGCACGACCTCGCCCTGCTTCACGTCCTCGCCGGCCTTACGGACGTTGGCACCGCCCTTCAGCCCGGCCGGAACGGCGACGATCGACTTGCCCTCCACGGTTCCGAAGCGCACGTCCTCCTGCATCACCACGGTGTCGTGGCCATCGGGCATGACGGCGCCCGTGAAGATGCGCGCCGCCGTCCTGGCGGATGCCCTCCCGGTCAGCGGATGACCCGCCGCCGCGCGGCCCTCGACCACGAATTGCGTGCCCTTCGCCTTGTCGTAATCGGCGGCGGCGAAGGAAAAGCCGTCGACAGCCGCGTTGGTGTGGGCGGGAACGGGCAGCGGCGCCGCCGCGCTCTGCGCCAGAATGCGGCCTGCCGCCTTCGCCAGCGGCACCGGCTCGATGCCCACCACCGGGCGCACGCGCTCCTTCAGGATCGCCAGCGCCTCCGCATGCAGCAGGCGCTTCTTGTCGTGCGCGAAGCAGTCATCGAGCAGCTTGTTGGGCGCGTCGCTCATGGCGGCATCTAACCACAGCCGGCTGCTGGGCGCCAAACGCACCTCGCCCATCTCCCGCCCTTCACGGGGAGCGGGAGCCCCGTTACGCAGTCCACTGTAGGTTCACTGCAGGTTGGGTCGAGCGGAGCGATGACCCAACACACATATCCTGTGCCTGTGCCATGTTGGGTCTGCGCTGCGCTTGACCCAACCTACGATCGACTCCGTCCCTCACGCGAACTTCTTGCGCGGTGTCGGGTCGAGATTGAAGATGCGCGCCGCGTTGAGCCCCATGATGTTGCGCTTGGCCTGCTCGGAGAGACAGTTGAGCTCGCAGATCATCTGCGGCAGGTCGAAGTCGAAGTGCGGCCAATCGGATGCGAACAGAAGCTGCGTCTCGGCGTTGATCATCTCCAGCGTCGTCTCCAGCGCCTTGGGATGCGTCACCTCCAGCGGCTGGGTGGTGTAGTAGCAGTTCTCGCGCATGTACTGGCTGGGCAGCCGCTTGAGCATCGGCGCCTCGGACTGGCGCATCAGGAACTGGTCGTCGAGCCGCTGCATCAGGAACGGCACCCAGGCGAGCCCGCTCTCCACCCAGATCGACTTGAGCTTGGGGAAGCGCTCGGGGATGCCGTTCAGGATCCAGTTCGTCATGTGCACCATGTTGCACCACACGAACCCCAGCGCGTGCATGCCGAGGAAGCGGTTGACGGTGGCCAGCGAGGGGTCCTGCCAGTGGTAGCCGGCGTGGAAGGCGATCGGCTTGCCGCGCTCCTCCAGCATGCGGTAGAGGCGCATGTAGTCGTTGTGGTGCACCGGCTTGTAGCGCGTGCTCGTCACGCAGAAGCCGATCACACCCTTCTTGTCGCCCAGCTCCTCGACCGTGCGGCAGGCTTCCTCCGGCGTGTTGTAGGGCAGGTAGATCAGCGACTTGATGCGGTCGTCCTCGGCCAGGATGCGGTCGATCAGCCAGCGGTTGTAGGCATTGCCGAGCCAGATCTCCATCTCAGGCTGCGGATGCATGCCCAGGAACAGCATGGGCGTCGGGAACACCACCATGTTGTCGATGCCGAGCGAGTCCATGGCGCGCCGCGTCAGCACCACGTCGCGATGCACGCCCGTCTCCTCGACCTTCTCGCGCCGGTCGTCCTGGTGCGGGATGCGCCCGCCGACGGACTGGTAGCGCAGGCCGAGATCGCCGTTGAGGCCGTAGGGCGGGGCGCCGGTGCGGTCGGTCTGGAAGCGGATGGCATTGTCGCGCACCACCGGGTCCTCGATGTAGCTGACGATCTCCTTCCAGGAGATGGTCTCGACGTGGTGCGCATCGATGTCGGCGATGAACCAGTCCTCCAGGCCGCGCTTCTTGGCGTAGCGGCGCGCGTGGGCGAGGATATCGCGCGTGTCGGTGTGGACGTCGATCGTCTGCGGCGAAAGCGGTTGGGACTTGAGCGTCGTCGGTGCGTCCATCGGCCTTCCTCCATCGACTCCACCGCAAGCGTTGTGCGGCTGTTGTTCGCTCTGCGATCAATTCCTTGCAGTCACTCCTCGTCGGGCCGGCGGCGATACCAGAGCGCCAGCTCCATGGGTCCCAGCCGCAGCGCGCGCAGCAGTTCCGAGACCGCCGACAGCAATTCGGTCGGCGTCAGCTCCTCGTCACCGCGGCCGGCTACCGGGCGGAAGGTGCGCTCCTCGCCGTCGGACTTGGCATAGTAGAGCCGGATCGCCGCCGTCATGATCGCAGCCACCGCCTCGTCGGACACGCGGGCCGCCTCGCCTTTCTCCACCAGCTCGCGCGAGGCGGCGAGCAGGTCGGGCGCGATGCGGTCGATCCAGGCGTAGGCATCATTGGCGAGGGCGGGCGCCGGCGCGATCGCGGCCGCTTTAGAGGACGACATAGACCTCTCCGTCGCGCAGCTTGACGTTCACCTTCTTGAGGCGCAGGTGCGGGTGTCCCGGGTGACGGCCGGTCTTGATCGAGAACTCGTAGCCGTGCCACGGGCAGACGATGTGCCGCTCGTTCGCGTCGTACTCGAGCGCGCGCGTGCGGCCCTCGGCGTCGGCGGGCTCCAGCACCCGGCGCATGATCCGCCCCTGACAGACCGGGCCGCCCAGGTGGGCGCACACGTTGTGGTAAGCGTAGAAGTCATTATCGACACGGAATACGCCGATCTCGGCCTCGCCGCATTTCACGACGCGGCGGTCGCCATCGGCGAACTCGGTGAGGCTGCCGACGCTGTATTCCGGCATGATCTCCTCCCTGGGTCATCCCACCGACCTGCGCCAGCGGGTTCAGTTCGAGCTTCCTGCACCAATAACCAGAATGTCATGGTCGGGCTTGTCCCGACCATCCATCCGTCAGCAAGCTCCGGCGCTTGCCCAACCATGGATCCTCGGGACAAGCCCGAGGATGACATGCTGGTGAAACGCCTAACCCAATTGCGAGCTTAGCACACGGACCGGCGGTGTCGCCCGTTTGCCGCGCAGGGACCCAGCACACCTTTGGCGCGGAGATGTCGCCGAAGAGAAGAGCAAGCCCTGCCTCCCATTTGCAACGTCATGCCTGCGCAGGCGGCATCCACCCAGTGGAGCGGATATACAGCCATTTGCGGATGCCCGCCTTTGCGCGCCTTCGCGGGGATGACGCCCGTGGGTGCCGACGGCGCGCTGAACGACGCGCTGCGAGACCGTCGACCGTGCTCGGGGCAAGTGCGGCAATGGTTGCCCCTCGTCCGCGGCGCAGTTATTGTGCGCCGCCATGTATCGACCCCTGTCGAAGCTGATTGTTGCGCGGATTATAGGCCCGGTCGCCTGAGGGCGTCCGGGTAGCTTGGCGCGTCTCGCGTGAACCCTCGCATCAGCTGACCAAAGACGGCATTTCCCATGACCGAGACCAAATCGCCCGCGCGCGACTGGAGCGCGACGCTGTTCCTGCCGCAAACCTCGTTCCCCATGCGGGCCGGCCTGCCCCAGCTCGAGCCGAAGCTGCTGGAGCGCTGGGAGAGGCTCGGCCTTTACCACCGCCTGCGCGCGGCCGCCAAGGGCCGGCCCAAGTTCATCCTCCACGACGGCCCGCCCTATGCCAACGCCAACATCCACATGGGCACGGCGCTCAACAAGATCCTCAAGGACATCGTCACGCGCTCCCAGCAGATGCTGGGCTTCGATTCCAACTACGTGCCGGGCTGGGACTGCCACGGCCTGCCCATCGAGTGGAAGATCGAGGAGCAGTATCGCGCCAAGGGCCAGGACAAGGACAAGGTGCCCGTCAACGAGTTCCGCCTCGAGTGCCGGCGTTTCGCCGAGCACTGGATCGGCGTGCAGATGGCCGAGTTCAAGCGGCTGGGTGTGGAGGGCGACTGGGAGAACTACTACTCCACCATGGCCTACAAGGCCGAGGCCATCATCGCCGCCGAGCTGATGAAGTTCGCCATGAACGGCGCGCTCTTCCGCGGCTCC